>NZ_JBZAYE010000258.1:0-9717 GCF_058244205.1 Variovorax sp. 20P10.2.4 | reverse complement strand
GGTGCGGCCCTCGACCGGGGCCTCGAGCACGCCGCGCGTGAGCCGCGGCAGCGCATGGGTCACGCGGCCTTCGGCGTCGATGACCACGGTGGCGCCGGTGTTGGTGGCGCGCACCATCGGCCGCGCGAACTCGAGCGCGCGCATGCGCGAGATCGCGAGATGCTGGTCGATGGCGATCGAGTCGCCGAACCAGGCGATGTTGCTGACGTTGAGCAGGATGGTCGGTGCCGTCGCCGCGTCGCGGAAGTTGGCGCCGATCTCGTCGCCGAACAAGTCCTCGTAGCAGATGTTCGGCGCGATGCGCTGGCCCTGCCAGGCGAGCGCGGGCTGCGCGAGGCCGCCGCTGCGGAAGTCGCCGAGCGGGATGCTCATCATGTCGATGAACCAGCGGAAGCCGAAGGGAATGAACTCGCCGAAGGGCACGAGGTGGTGCTTGCTGTAGGCGTAGGCCGAGGCGGCGCCGGGCCGGAAGCCGAGCACGGTGTTGGTGTAGCCCTGGCGGTCGCCCAGCGGCAGGCCGACCACGGCCGCCTGGCTGCCGCTCGCATAGCGCGCCTGGATCGCCTCGAGGTAGCCCGCGGGCAGCTGCTGCGGCAGCAACGGGATCGCGGTCTCGGGCGTGACCACCAGCGAGGCCCTGGCATCGCGCAGCTGTTCGCCGTACCAGCGCAGCGCGTTCTCGATGCCGCCATTGGGAACGAACTTCTCGTCCTGCGCGATGTTGCCCTGCAGCAGCGCGACCTGCAGCGTGCCCGCGGCTTCGCCGCGCGAGGGCTGAGCCACGAGCGGAAAGCCGAACACGACCGCGACCAGCAACGCCGCGCCCGCGAGTTCGGCGCGGGCCGCGGGCCGTGCCAGCGCGACCAGTGCAGCGGCCAGGGCCGCCACGGCGCCGATGCCGTAGACGCCGATCCACGGCGCCCAGCCCGAGAGCGGGCCCTCGACATGCGCATAGCCGCCCGCGCCCCAGGGAAAGCCGGTGAACCAGCTGCCGCGCACCAGTTCGGCCAGCGTCCACAGCGCGGCAAAGACCAGTGCGCCTGTGACCGTGCCGCGCGGACCGCGCCGCACGAACCAGGCTCCGGCCAAGGCGTAGTACAGGCCGAGCGCGGCGGCGAGTGCGAGCACCGCGATCGCGGCCAGCGGCGCGGCGAGGCCGCCATAGGTGTGCATCGAGACGAAGAGCCACCAGAAGGTGCCGCAGAGCCAGGCTGTGGAGAACAGCCAGGCATGCAGTCCGGCGCGGCGCCAGCCCGCGTCCTGCTCGCGCAGGCGGCGCAGCCCGAAGGCGAAAACGGCGAGCGACACCAGCTGCAGCAGCCACATCGGCCGGCCCGAGCCGGGTAAGGCGATCGAGGCGGCCTGCCCCAGTCCGGCCAGCAGGAAGGCCAGGGCCAGCAGTGCGGCGCGCATCAGTCGGCCGCGTCGCCGCCGCGGGCCGGCGACACCTTGAACCAGCGCACCGCGCCGCCCTTGGTGTGCAGCACCACGAAGTCGAAGCCGCCGATCGCATGGTGCTCGCCGCGCTTGGGCACGTGGCCCATCTCGTGCGCGATCAGGCCGCCGATGGTGTCGAAGTCCTCGCTGAGCTGTTCCTCGTCGAACACGATGCCGAAGGCCTCGGCCACGCGCTCGATCGGCGTGTCGCCCGAGACGCGGTAGGTGTGGTCGGCCAGGCCGAAGATGTCGCCCTCGTCCTCGGCGATGTCGAACTCGTCCTCGATCTCGCCGACGATCTGCTCGAGCACGTCCTCGATGGTGATCAGGCCGGCCACGCGGCCGAACTCGTCGATGACGATCGCCAGGTGGTTGCGGTTGCCACGGAATTCGCGCAGCAGGTCGTTGAGGCCCTTGCTCTCGGGCACGAAGGTGGCGGGCCGCAGCAGCGCGCGGATGTTCAGGCCCGGCGCGCGCTGCAGCTTGAGCAGGTCCTTCGCGAGCAGGATGCCGATGATGTTTTCCTTCTCGCCCTCGTACACCGGGAAGCGCGAGTGCGCGGTGTCGATGACCAGGTGCAGCAGCGCGTCGTAGGGCGCGTCGATGTTCACCAGGTCCATGCGCGGCGCCGCGACCATCACGTCGCCGGCCGTCATGTCGGCCATGCGCAGCACGCCTTCGAGCATCACGCGCGATTCGGCGCCGATCACCTGGTTGTCTTCGGCATCCGCCAGGGTTTCGATCAGCTCGTCGCGCGAGTCCGGACCGGGATGGATGAATTCGGCGAGCTTCTGGAGAAAGCCGCGCTTGTCTTCCCGTTCGACGGGTGCGCGTTCAGGGTGAGGTTCGGCCACTGCGGGAGGGCGTAGTTGGGGGGAGTGCAAGGATACCGGATTGCATGTGACAGGCTCTACCGGGTCCGCCTGGGGGTATGCAAGTAGCGTTCCCGAGGGCCGGCCGCCGCCGGGCCGCCCCAAGGCGGCCAGCCCCCTCGGGGGGTGGCGTTACACGAGCGAAGCGAGTGAAAAGCCTGGGGGCCCGGTTATTGCGCCGACTTGCCGCGCGCGTCGCGCACGCCGCTGCGGACTTCCTGCAGGCTCGCGAGGAAGGCCCAGAACTGCTTGGCGCGCGACTTCAGGTGGAAGTCGACCGCGGCGTAGTGCTCGAGCGCGATCTCGCTCATGCGGCTGTCGAAGGTGGCGCTCGGCAGCTGCAGGTGGGCTTCCGATTCGGAACCGCTGCGCACCACGGTGGCGCCGGCATTGCGCGCGATCTTGAGCATCGCGGCGTTCTCGCTCAACGCATGGATGAACAGCATGCCCACGCCCTCGTTGCGCGCCACGACCACGGCGCGCTCGAACAGCCGGGCGCCATAGCCGCGTCCGCGGGCGTGGGCCGAGACGGAGACGCCGAATTCGGCGCAGTCGCTGTGCTGGTCGTCGGGTGCGAAGGCCAAGTGGGCCATCGCGATCAGCTCGAGCTTGCGGTTGTAGATGCCGAACAGCTCGTCGCGGTCGAAGTCGAGGCCGTCGACATAGCGCTGCACCTGCTCGTCGCCCGCGGCATAGCCGAAGCGCAGGTAGCGGTCGTGGGCGCTGAGCGCCAGCAGGTGGCGCGCGATGCGCTCGCGCTCGCGCGGGCCGATCGAACGGATCGGCACCATGACGGGCTGCGGCGCGGCAACGGCGCGTGGTTGGGCCTCAACCATCGGCGCCTTCAGAAAAGAGCCGAGGCCGAGGGATGCCCTGAGGAGGTCCTTGGCGGTAAGCATGGCTTGAATGTAAGGGTTTTCCCTTAACCCACAAGCCCGGCGGGACACTTTCGTGACTCATTTGTGAATCAATACCCGAAAGCGTGTGCCCGGAGCAACTTTTTCGTGCCTAGACCGGCACGGCTGTGGTGGCTTTGACACGGTCCAGCACGAAACTGGTCTTGCAGTCCTGCACGCTCGGGTGCTTGAGCAGGGTGTCCATGATGAAACGGCTGTAGTGGGCCATGTCGGCCACCACCACACGCAGCAGGTAATCCATCTCGCCCGTGAGGGCGGCGCACTCGACGACTTCGGGCCAGGTCTGCACACTGGCGCGGAACAGGTCCATCGGGTTGCGCTTGTGGCTCTCGGTGTGCTTTTCGAGCCGCACGTTGAGATAGGCCGTGAGGCCGAGCCCGACGGCCTCGGGCTTGACCAGCGCCACATAGCGGTCGATCACGCGCTGCTCCTCGAGCCGCTTGACCCGGCGCAGCACGGCGCTCGGCGAGAGGCTGACCTGCTCGGCGATCTGGTCGTAGGTGGCACGACCATCTGCTTGCAGCGTGCGCAGAATCAGCCGATCTATCTTGTCGAGTGCTTCCATGAGGAGATTTTTGCACTTTTCCTGCAATCGATCCAAGAAACACGCCCACAAACGCTGAAATCATGAGCGGCAGTCGACTTACATTGCTGCACTGGCCGAGCCGCCATCCTTTTACTTTCCCCTCGATCCCCACTTCTTCGGAGACTGCCATGAGCCACGCCGACGCGCCCGCCTTCACGCCCTGGGACAACCCCATGGGCACCGACGGCTTTGAATTCATCGAATACGCGGCACCCGATCCGGTCGCCATGGGCAAGGTCTTCGAGCGCATGGGCTTCACGGCCATCGCCAAGCATCGCCACAAGAACGTGCTGCTGTACCGCCAGGGCGAGATCAACTTCATCCTGAATGCCGAGCCCGATTCGTTCGCGCAGCGCTTCGCGCGCGAGCACGGCCCGAGCGTGTGCGCCATCGCCTTCCGCGTGCAGGACGCCAAGGCCGCCTACGAGCGCGCCACCTCGCTGGGCGCCTGGGGCTTCGCCGACAAGGCCGGCCCGGGCGAGCTGAACATCCCCGCCATCAAGGGCATCGGCGACAGCCTGATCTATCTGGTCGACCGCTGGCCCGGCAAGAACGGCGCGAAGCCCGGCGACATCGGCAACATCGGCTTCTACGACGTCGACTTCGAACCGCTGCCGGGCGTGGCCTCGCAGGACGCCCTGACCACCAAGGGCAACGGCCTGACCTACATCGACCACCTGACGCACAACGTCTACCGCGGCCGCATGAACACCTGGGCCGGCTTCTACGAGAAGCTGTTCAACTTCCGCGAGATCAAGTACTTCGACATCGAAGGCCAGGTCACCGGCGTGAAGAGCAAGGCCATGACCAGCCCCTGCGGCAAGATCCGCATCCCGATCAACGAAGAGGGCAAGGAACAGGCCGGCCAGATCCAGGAGTACCTGGACATGTACAAGGGCGAAGGGATCCAGCACATCGCGATGGGCTCGGACGACCTCTACGAGACGGTCGACGCGCTGCGCGCCAAGGGCGTGACCCTGCTGGACACCATCGACACCTACTACGAGCTGGTCGACAAGCGCATCCCGGGCCACGGCGAGAGCGTGGAAGAACTGCAGAAGCGCAAGATCCTGATCGACGGCAAGAAGGACGCGCTGCTGCTGCAGATCTTCAGCGAGAACCAACTCGGCCCGATCTTCTTCGAGTTCATCCAGCGCAAGGGAGACGACGGCTTCGGCAACGGCAACTTCAAGGCGCTGTTCGAGAGCATCGAGCTCGACCAGATGCGCCGCGGCGTGCTGAGCGCCGCAAAATAAGCGCTCCTTCCATCCTCCAGGAGCTCCGCATGCGCAACATCCTCTCGATCGGCCTGACCACCCTCGCTGCGGCGGTCGTTCTCTCGGGATGCGCGGCGGGGCCTGGAGGCGCGCCGGCCGCCAGCGCCGCGGGCTCGCACCTCGACAGCGTGCAGAAGGCGGCCGTGCTGCGCATCTGCACGCCGGGCGACTACCGCCCCTTCAGTTTCCAGAAGGCCGATGCCTCGTTCGAAGGCATCGACGTCGACCTGATGGCCGGCTTCAGCGCCAGCCTGGGCGCCAAGCCCGAGTGGATCAAGACCACCTGGGCCAACCTGCTGCCCGACCTCGCGGCCGGCAAGTGCGACATCGCCGTGGGCGGCGTGTCGGTGACCACCGACCGCCAGAAGCGCGCCTTCTTCAGCGCGCCCTACATGGTCAACGGCAAGACGCCGATCGCGCGCTGCGCCGATGTGGCCAAGTACCAGAGCGTGGCCGACATCGACAAGCCCGCCACGCGCGTCATCTTCAATCCGGGCGGCAGCAACGAACGCTTCGCCCGCACCAACTTCAAGCAGGCCCGGCTCACGCTGCATGGCGAGAACGTGACGATCTTCGACGAGATCCTCGCCAACCGCGCCGACGTGTTCGTGACCGAGTCGGCCGAGGCGATCGTGCAGCAGAAGCTCAAGCCGGGCCTGTGCGCGATCAATCCCGACAAGCCGCTGCAATACGGCGAAATGGCCTGGATGCTGCCGCGCGACGACGTGGCCTTCAAGGCCTATGTCGACCAATGGCTGCACCTTCAGCAGGCCGGCGGCGAGTTCCAGCGCGTCATGGACCGCTGGCTCAAGTAATCAACCGAAGCACCCATGGACACCCCTGCCACCGTCGTCACGCCCGCCGTCTACGGCGCCTCCGATCGCCCGCCGCGCGGCGACTATTCGCGGGGCGGCACGGTGCAGGCCGACTACACCTGCGCGCAGGACTGGGCCAGCTACACGGCGGCCGACCACGACACCTACAAGCGGCTCTACGAACGCCAGGCCGCGCAGCTGCCGGGGCTGGCCTGCGATGCATTCATCAACGCGCTGCCGCTGCTGGGCGTGAAGGACCGCATCCCGCGCTTCGAGGAGCTCAACGAGCGGCTGCACAAGGCCACCGGCTGGGAGATCGTGGCGGTGCCGGGGCTGATTCCCGAGCTGCCCTTCTTCACGCTGCTCGCGAACCGCAAGTTTCCGGTCACCGACTGGATCCGCAAGCCCGAGGAGTTCAACTACATCGTCGAGCCCGACGTGTTTCACGACCTGTTCGGGCACGTGCCGATGCTGTTCGACCCGACCTTCGCGGACTACGTGCAGCGCTATGGCGCGGGCGGCATCAAGGCCCATGAACTCGATGCCGGCGAGAAGCTGGCGCGGCTGTACTGGTACACGGTGGAGTTCGGGCTGATCCGCCAGCCCGATGGTCTGCGCGCCTATGGCGCCGGCATCCTGAGCTCGGTCGGCGAGCTGCAGCACGCGGTGCGCTCGAACGAGCCGCTGCGGCTGCCGCTCGACCTGCTGCGCACCATGCGCACGCTCTACAAGATCGACACCTACCAGGCCAACTACTTCGTCATCGACAGCTTCGCGCAGTTGTTCGACCTGACCGAGCCCGACTTCGCGCCGCTGTACCGGGCGCTGGAGACGGCGACCGACATTCCGGCCGGCGTGCTGCAGCCCGGCGAATCCGGCAAGGCCTGAGCTTCCTTTTCGGCAGCCGTGCCGAAGCGCGCGGCTCCCGCTGGCTCCATGCATCGATCGGCAGCTATCGCGCAGGCGACAGCCGATGCATCTACCTAGGACAAGCCCGCTGGTCGCTTGTCCTGTGCGGCTCCCACAATCCGCGCCAAAGGAGCTTGCATGCAGACATCCGCGCGACAGCACTATCCGGCCGGCGTACCGCACGAGATCGATCCCGAGCAGTACCGATCGCTTTCCCACATGTTCGACGAGGCTTTCGGCCGCTATGCCGACCGCCCGTTCTCGGTGTGCATGGAGCGCTGGATGTCATACGGCGAGCTCGATGCGCAGTCGAAGGCGCTCGGCGCCTGGCTGCAGTCGCGCGGGCTCGAGCCCGGCGCGCGGGTGGCGATCATGCTGCCGAACATCCCGCAATTCGCGGTCACCATGTGTGCCGTGCTACGCGCCGGCTACACCTGCGTGAACGTCAATCCGCTGTACACCGCGCGCGAGCTCGAGCATCAGCTCAAGGACTCGGGCGCGACGGCGATCGTGATCCTCGAGAACTTCGCCTCCACACTCGAGCAGGTGATCGAGAAGACGCCCGTGAAGCACGTGGTCATCACGGCGATGGGCGACCTGCTCGGCGGCCTCTACGGCAGCTGGATCACGCTCGCGGTGCGGCACTTGAAGAAGATGGTGCCGCCGTTCAAGCTGCCGCTGAGCGATGGCCGCACGGTCACGCCGTTCTCGCAGGCGCTCGCCGAAGGACGTGGCCGCACGCTGGCGGCCGACAAGAGCACGCTCGATTCGATCGCCTTCCTGCAGTACACGGGCGGCACGACGGGGCTGTCGAAGGGTGCGGTGCTCACGCATCGCAACATCGTGGCCGCCACCCTGCAGGCCGAGGCCTGGTTCACGCCGGCGCTCGCGCGCGCGGGCGACCTCGCGAAGGTCAACAGCATCGCGGCGCTGCCGCTGTATCACATCTTCGCGCTCACCTTGTGCCTGCTCGTGATCCGCCAGGGTTCGCACATGACGCTGGTGCCGAACCCGCGCGACTTCGACAAGTTCATCGCGGTGCTGAAGAAGCGACCCTTCCACATGCTGCCGGCGGTGAACACGCTGTTCAACGCGCTGTTGATGCATCCCGAGTTCAAGACCATCGATTTCTCGACGCTGTTCGTCTCGCAGGCCGGCGGCATGGCGGCCTCGGAAGGCACGGCGAAGCGCTGGTTCGAGGCCACCGGCTGCCCCATGATCGAAGGCTGGGGCATGAGCGAGACCTGCGCGATCGGCACCAACAACCCGGTGTCGAACACCAAGTTCACCGGCACCATCGGCCTGCCGTTGCCGAGCATCGAGATCGCGATCAAGGACGATGAGGGCAATTCGATGCCGATCGGTGAATCGGGCGAGCTCTGCATCAAGGGACCGAACGTGATGAAGGGCTACTACAACCAGCCGGCCGAGACGGCGGCCGCCTTCACCGCCGACGGCTTCATGCGCACCGGCGACGTCGCCGTGATGCAGGAAGACGGCTACAGCCGCATCGTCGACCGCAAGAAGGACATGATCCTGGTCAGCGGCTTCAACGTGTTCCCGAACGAGCTCGAGAACGTGATCTCGCTGTGCCCCGGCGTGGTGGAATGCGCGGCGATCGGCGTGCCCGACGAGAAGCAGGGCGAGGCGATCAAGGTGTTCGTGGTGCGCCGCGACCCGAGCCTGACCGAGGAGGCTGTGCTGCAATACTGCAATGGACAACTCACCGGCTACAAGCGCCCGCGGCACATCGAATTCCGCGATGCGCTGCCCAAGACCAACGTCGGCAAGATCCTGCGCCGCGAACTTCGCACCGCCGCCTCCGCGGGCCATTGAATGAGCGCGGCGGCGGTCGCCGGGTTGCCGGCGAATGTCGTCGTGCTCGAGCGCGGATGGCTGTCGTCCAACAACATCCTCGTGATCGGCGCCGATGAGACGGCGCTGATCGATACCGGCTATGTGACGCATGCCGAGCAGACGGTGGCGCTGGTCGAGTCGGCATTGGCCGGGCGGCCGCTGGATCAGGTGCTCAACACGCATCTGCACAGCGACCATTGCGGCGGGAATGCGGCGCTGCAGGCGCGCTATCCGAACCTTCGCATCGAGATCCCGCCGGGCGAGGCGGCGCTGGTTGAGCGCTGGGATGAAGAAGCGCTGAGCTTCAGGGCGACGGGGCAGAGCTGTCCGAGGTTTCGCGTCTCGGGGCTGCTGCAGCCCGGGACGGAACGCGAGGTCGGCGGGCTGCGCTGGCAGATTCATGCGGCACCGGGTCACGATCCGTATTCGGTCATTCTTTTCGAGCCTGTGTCGCGGACCCTGGCGTCCGCGGATGCGCTGTGGGAGAACGGGTTCGGTATCGCTTTTCCAGAATTGAAGGGGGAACCGTCGTTCGGAGAGATGGCGGCCACCCTGGATCTGATCGAGCGCCTGGCGCCATCGATCGTGATTCCGGGACACGGGTCGATCTTCACGGACGTGGAGGCCGCGCTGAATGTCGCGCGGCGGCGGCTCGAGGGGCTGCAACGGGATCCCGTCAAGCATGCGCGGCATGCGATCAAGGTGCTGATCAAGTTCAAGCTACTGGAGAAGCAGCGGATGTCGCGTGGCGACTGGATGGCCTGGGTGCGCGAGACGCCTTATCTGGCCATGGTGTGCGCTCGGTTCTTCGAGGGCGTGGCGCTGGATGTCCTGGCGCAGGAGATCCTGGCTGAACTCGTCGCTGCGCGGGCTGCTGAAATCACGGAAGACGAGGTTCGGAACCTCTGAATTTTTGAAATGATCGAGCCTGCTTAGGGCGCCCCGATTTCATTCAAATAAAGCGCTGCCTGTTTATTCGAATTGCCAATAAAAAAGCGCCCTGTCGTGGACGGGGCGCTTATTTTTTCTGCTTTTGCTTGCACAAAG
>NZ_JBZAYE010000257.1:0-9742 GCF_058244205.1 Variovorax sp. 20P10.2.4 | reverse complement strand
TGGGCCGCGGGCATGACCGCGGTGGCGCTGCCGCTGCGCTCACCCGCGGGCAGCCTCTATGCGATGAACGTGAGCTTCCCCACCGCGGAGGAAGTGTCGACGGACGCCATCGAGGCGCACGCGCAGCTGCTGCTGCGCCTCGCGGCCGACCTGCGCCGCGACTGGGCGCGCTGAAGCGTCAGATCGCGACCAATTGGCGCACGCCCTGCGCCTCCATGTCCTTGCCGAGGCCGCGCGCGATCACCTCGCCGCGCTCCATCACGAGGTAGTCGTCGGCCAGCTCCTGCGCGAAGTCGTAGTACTGCTCGCACAGCACGATCGCCATGTCGCCGCGGTCGGCCAGCATGCGGATCACGCGGCCGATGTCCTTGATGATGCTCGGCTGGATGCCCTCGGTGGGCTCGTCGAGGATCAGCAGCTTCGGCTTGGGCGCGAGCGCGCGCGCGATCGCGAGCTGCTGCTGCTGGCCGCCCGAGAGGTCGCCGCCGCGGCGCCCGATCATCTGCTTGAGCACCGGGAACAGCTCGAACAGCTCGGCCGGGATCGGCGTGCCGCCGCGCTTGTAGGCCAGGCCCATGCGCAGGTTCTCCTCGACCGTGAGGCGCGCGAAGATCTCGCGGCCCTGCGGCACGAAGCCGATGCCCGCGCGCGCGCGGTCGTAGGGCGTGGCCTTGTGGATCGGCCGGCCCTCGAGCTCGATGCTGCCGCTCTTGATCGGCACCAGGCCCATCAGCGACTTCAGCAGCGTGGTCTTGCCCACGCCGTTGCGGCCCAGCAGCACCGTGACCTTGCCCAGCGTGGCCTCGAAGCTCACGTCGCGCAGGATGTGGGAGCCGCCGTAGTACTGGTGGATGTTCTTGACTGTCAGCATGGCGTGGTTTCCTCAGCGGCCCAGGTAGACCTCGATCACGCGCTCGTCGGCCTGCACCTCGTCGAGCGAGCCCTGCGCGAGCACCGAGCCGTCGCACAGCACGGTCACGATCTCGGAGATGGTGCGGATGAAGCTCATGTCGTGCTCCACCACCATCAGCGAATGCTTGCCCTTGAGCGTGAGGAACAGCTCGGCCGTGCGCGCCGTCTCCTCGTCGGTCATGCCGGCCACGGGTTCGTCGAGCAGCAAGAGCTTCGGGTCCTGCATCAGCAGCATGCCGATCTCGAGCCACTGCTTCTGGCCGTGGCTCAGGTTGCCCGCCATGCGCGACACGCTGGCCGCGAGGTGGATGGTCTCGAGCACCTCGGCGAGCCGGTCGCTTTGCGCCGAGTCGAGCCTGAACAGCATCGAGGCGCGCACGCCCTTGTCGGTCTTGAGCGCGAGCTCGAGGTTCTCGAACACCGTGAGGTGCTCGAACACGGTCGGCTTCTGGAACTTGCGGCCGATGCCCAGCTGCGCGATCTCGGCCTCCTTGTGGCGCAGCAGGTCGATGGTGCTGCCGAAGAACACCGTGCCCTCGTCGGGCCGGGTCTTGCCGGTGATGATGTCCATCATCGTGGTCTTGCCCGCGCCGTTGGGGCCGATGATGCAGCGCAGCTCGCCCGGCGCGATGTCGAGCGACAGCTTGTTGATCGCCTTGAAGCCGTCGAAGCTCACGCTCACGTCTTCCAGGTAGAGGATGCGGCCGTGGGTCACGTCGACCTCGCCGGGCGTCGCGATGCGGCTGAAGCCCGCCGTGCGGCCGCCCGATTCGGTGGCGCCGGTGTCGTGCGGCTGGCCCTTGGCGCGCGAGGCGCGCTCGGCGCCGGCTTCCATCAGGTCGGGCGTCATGCGCGGGCTCCCTTCGGTTCGGCATGCAGCGGCGCGGCGATGGCGTCCGGCTCCATGCCCTGTTCGGTCGCCAGCGAGCGCTGGGCCTCGGCGCGCGCCGGCGATGCCGCAACGGGCGCCGCCTTCTCGCGCGACAGCCACTGGCGCACCAGCCCCACGATGCCGTTCGGCAGGAACAACGTGACCGCGATGAACAGCGCGCCGAGGAAGTACAGCCAGTACTCGGGATAGGCCACCGTGAGCCAGCTCTTCGCGCCGTTGACGATGAAGGCGCCGATGATCGGCCCGATCAAGCTCGCGCGCCCGCCCACCGCGGCCCAGATCGCGATCTCGATCGAGTTGGCCGCGCTCATCTCGCTCGGGTTGATGATGCCGACCTGCGGCACGTAGAGCGCGCCGGCCACGCCGCACATCACGGCCGAGATGACCCAGATGCTGAGCTTGTAGGGCAGCGGGTTGTAGCCCGAGAACATCACGCGCGACTCGGCGTCGCGGATGGCCTGCAGCACGCGGCCGAACTTGCTCGCGATCAGCCACTTGGCGAACAGGAAGAAGGCCAGCAGGGTCACGCCGGTGAGCGCGAAGATCGTCATGCGCATCTCCTGCGTGGCGATCGGGATGCCGAGGATGCGCTTGAAGTCGGTGAAGCCGTTGTTGCCGCCGAAGCCGGTCTCGTTGCGGAAGAACAGCAGCATGGCCGCGAAGGTCAGGGCCTGCGTGATGATCGAGAAGTACACGCCCTTGATGCGCGAGCGGAAGGCGAAGAAGCCGAACACGAAGGCGATCAGGCCCGGCACCGCGACGATCAGCACCAAGGTGGCAATGAAGCTGTCGCTGAAGGTCCAGTGCCAGGGCAGCGTCTTCCAGTCGAGGAACACCATGAAGTCGGGCAGGTCGCTCTTGTAGTTGCCGTCGCGGCCGATCTGGCGCATGAGGTACATGCCCATCATGTAGCCGCCGAGTGCGAAGAACAGGCCGTGGCCCAGCGAGAGGATGCCGGTGTAGCCCCAGATCAGGTCCATGGCCAGCGCGCAGATCGCGTAGCACATGATCTTGCCGACCAGCGCCACCGCGTAGTCGCTCATGTGCAGCGGGCTGTCCACCGGCACCCACATGTTGAGCACGGGCGCCACCGCGCACACCACGATCAGCGCGACGAAGAAGGCCGTCCAGCCCTTGCCGCTCAGCAGCGGCCCCTTGGTTGGAAGTACGACCTTGCTCATGCCTCTGCGCTCCGGCCCTTCATCGCGAAGATGCCCTGCGGCCGCTTCTGGATGAAGATGATGATGAAGACAAGCACCGCGATCTTCGCGAGCACCGCGCCCGCCCAGCCTTCGATGAACTTGTTGAGGATGCCCAGGCCGAGCGCCGCGTAGACGGTGCCCGCGAGCTGGCCGACGCCGCCCATCACGACCACCATGAAGCTGTCGACGATGTAGCTCTGGCCCAGGTCGGGGCCGACGTTGCCGATCTGGCTCAGCGCACAGCCCGCGAGGCCGGCGATGCCCGAGCCGAGCGCGAAGGCGTAGGTGTCGATGCGCGCGGTGTTCACGCCCATGCAGGAGGCGATCGGGCGGTTCTGCGTCACGCCGCGCACGAACAGGCCCAGCCGCGTGCGGCCGATCAGCCAGCCCATGGCCAGCAGCACCAGCACCGCGAAGACGATGATGCACAGGCGGTTCCACGGCAGCGTGACGTTCGACAGCAGCGACAGGCCGCCGCTCATCCAGGCCGGGTTCTCCACGCCCACGTTCTGCGCGCCGAACAGCGAGCGCACCAGCTGCTGCAGCATCAGGCTGATGCCCCAGGTGGCCAGCAGGGTCTCGAGCGGGCGGCCGTAGAGAAAGCGGATCACGCCGCGCTCGAGCACCGCGCCCACCAGCGCCGAAGCCAGGAACGAGACCGGAATGGCGGCCACCAGGTACCAGCCGAAGGCGGCCTCGGGCAGGTACTTCTGGAAGATGCCCTGCATCACGTAGGTGGCGTAGGCGCCGATCATCATCAGCTCGCCATGGGCCATGTTGATGACGCCCATCAGGCCGTAGGTGATGGCCAGGCCCAGCGCGGCCAGCAGCAGCACCGAGCCCAGGCTGACGCCGCTGAACACGGCATTGAGGCGGTCGCCCCAGACCAGCGAGCCGTCGATGCTGGCGATGGAGGCCACGATCGCGGCCTTTACGTCGGCCTCGGTCTCGTCGGCCAGGCGCTGGTTGAGCAGCAGCTTGGTGTCGGGGCTGCGGCTCTCGCCGAGCTCGCGCGCGGCCACAAGGCGCTTGGCCTTGTCGGCGCTGCCGAGCATGCTGGCGGCGCGCACCAGTTCGAGCTGCGCCTTGATCTTCGGGTGGGTCTCGGCGGCCAGCGCCTTCTCGACCAGCGGCAGCCGCGATTCGTCGGGCTCCTTGAACAGCGCCTGCGCCGCCTCGGCGCGCACTGCGCCGTCCTTGCTGGTGAGCTTGAGCGCGGCCTGCGCGGCATCGAGCGCGCCGCGCATCAGGTTGTTGTTGACCACGTCCTCGGCCGTGTCGGGCACCTTGAGCTCGGCACCGGTCACGGGGTCGTAGCCCTTGTCGTCCTTCATCACGAAGACCTTGTCTTCGGTGTACTTGACCGCGTCGTCCGACATCGCCTGGATGAAGGCGGCGGTCTTCTCGTCGGCGCTGGTGACGGCCTTGTTGAGCGCCGCGATGCGGGCTACGGAATCGCCGGCGGCGATGGCCCGGGCTTCGTCGGCGGTCAGCGCCTGGGCGGCCGTTGCCATGAACAGCATGGCGGCGAATGCGCAGTGGAGGGTTCGTCGAAGCATCTTGAAGCGGAAGTAGGAAAGGCCCTCCCCCGGGCGGGGGAGGGAGGAACGCACTTACATCGACTTGCCGGCCGGGTAGTCGGGCTTCTTGTCGTTGCCTTCGATGTACGGGCTCCACGGCTTGGCCTTGACCGGGCCCGGCGTCTTCCACACCACGTTGAACTGGCCGTCGGCCTTGATCTCGCCGATGAACACGCTCTTGTGCAGGTGGTGGTTCTTCTCGTCCATCTTCGAGACGATGCCCGAGGGCGCGGTGAAGGTCTGGCCGGCCATGGCGGCGATCACCTTGTCGGTGTCGGTCGACTTGGCCTTCTCGACCGCCTGCTTCCACATGTGGATGCCGATCCAGGTGGCTTCCATCGGGTCGTTGGTCAGCGGCTTGTCCTTGTGGCCGGCGATGTTCTTGGCCTTGGCGTAGTCGCTCCACTGCTTGATGAAGGCCGTGTTGGTCGGGTTCTTGATCGACATGAAGTAGTTCCACGCGGCCAGGTGGCCGACCAGCGGCTTGGTGTCCACGCCGCGCAGTTCTTCCTCGCCGACCGAGAAGGCCACCACCGGCACGTCCTTGGCCTTCAGGCCGGCGTTGCCGAGTTCCTTGTAGAAGGGCACGTTGGAGTCGCCGTTGATGGTCGACACCACAGCAGTCTTGCCGCCGGCCGAGAACTTCTTGATGTCGGCAACGATGGTCTGGTAGTCGCTGTGGCCGAAGGGGGTGTACTTCTCGTCGATGTCGGTGTCCTTCACGCCCTTGCTCTTGAGGTAGGCGCGCAGGATCTTGTTGGTGGTGCGCGGATAGACGTAGTCGGTGCCCAGCAGCACCCAGCGCTTGGCGGCGCCGCCTTCCTTGCTCATCAGGTAGTCGACGGCCGGAATCGCCTGCTGGTTGGGCGCGGCACCCGTGTAGAACACGTTCTTCGAGAGCTCTTCACCCTCGTACTGCACCGGGTAGAACAAGAGACCGTTCATTTCCTCGACCACCGGCAGCACCGACTTGCGCGACACCGAGGTCCAGCAGCCGAAGATCACCGAGACCTTGTCCTGGCCGAGCAGCTGCTTGGTCTTCTCGGCGAACAGCGGCCAGTTCGAGGCCGGGTCGACCACCACGGGCTCGAGCTTCTTGCCGAGCACGCCGCCCTTGGCGTTGATGTCGTCGATCGCCATCAGCACCGTGTCCTTCAACACGGTTTCCGAGATGGCCATCGTGCCCGACAGCGAGTGCAGCACGCCGACCTTGATGGTGTCGGCGGCGAATGCCGGCACAGCGGAGATGCTGGCCAGCGCGACGGCGGCGGTGAGCGCCTTGAGGGTGAAACGACGTTGCATGTGGACTCCTGCTCCGGTGGGTTGAACCTGTTCGCCGGCGCGGTGCCGAGCGATGGGAGGGAGTCTGCGGAATGCACCAGGAAGGAGAAATACGCCGGGTGGCGTACACGGAGGTACTCAGCCGAGTCAACGGCGCGCGGGGCTACGGCGCCGGGTACTTGCGCGCGTTCGCGACCATCTTGCTGCGCGCGGCCTCGATGGGATCGATGCCGAGCTGGTCGGCCAGCTGCAGCAGGTAGAGCAGCACGTCGGCGATCTCGGTGCCGACCTCGGCGCGCTTGTCGGCCGGCAGCTCGCGGCTCTGGGCCTCGGTGAGCCACTGGAAATGCTCGAGCAGCTCGGCGGCCTCGACCGAGAGCGCCGCAGCGAGGTTCTTGGGGGAGTGGAAGGGTTCCCAGTGGCGCTCGCGGGCGAAGTCGCGCAAGGCCTGGGTGAGGGTCTGGAGGTCGGAATCCATGGTGGCTTTTCTTGAGGGGCGGTCAGTGTGACATGCGCCCCGAGAGCCCTCCATTGACCCAATTTGGGCAGGCTCGTGCCCAAATTGGGCAGGTTCGTCAGCGGCTCGTCGAAGGCCGCCGCGCGCCCCGCCGATGCAACACCGCCACCAACAACGCCGACCCCATCAGATAGACCAGCGCCACTCCGAGCCCCGCCGCATAGTCCGCCGCATCGCCCCGCTCGCCGAGCCGCCCGTAGAACAGGATCCCGATCAGCGCCACGCCCAGCGCATTGCCCGCCTGCTGCACCATCGAGAGCACGCCCGAGGCCACGCCCGCATGCTGCGGCGGCAGGCCGGCGAGCACGCTCGAGACCAGGGGCGCCATCACCAGGCCCAGTCCCGCGCCCTGCACCAGCAGCAGCGGCACCATCCAGGCGAGCAGGTGGGTATGGCCCGCGAAGGCCGCGACGTTGAGGTACTGCAGCGCATGGCCGGCCGCGAGCAGCAGCGCGCCGAGCGCGATCGGCGACTTGCCGCCGAAGCGGCGCGCGATGCGGGCGCCGCCCATCGAGGTGGCGAAGAAGCCGAGCGCCAGCGCGGTGAAGACCAGGCCCGAGCGCAGCGCGCCGAGCGCGAGGCCCTGCTGCAGGTACAGCGCGAGCACGAAGTACAGCGAGGCATTGCCGACATAGAAGGCCAGCGTGGTCAGCAGGCCGTTGACGAAGCGTGCATCGGCCATGAGCACCGGCGCCACCAGCGGCGCACCGCCGCGCGCGGCGAGCCGGCGCTGCTGGAAGGCGAACAGCAACGCGAGCGGCAGCGCGGCCGCGAGGCACAGCCAGCTCCACAACGGCCAGCCCTGCTGCCGGCCCTCGACCAGCGGCAGCACCACCGCGACCGACGCTGCGGCCACCAGCAGCATGCCGGCGGGATCGAGCCGGCTCTGGTGGCCCCCATTGGCCAGCGGCGGAATGACGCGCGGCGCCAGCAGCAGCGCGAGCAGGCCGATCGGCAGGTTGATGAGGAAACAGCTGCGCCAGCCGAGGCCCCAGAGGTCGGCCTGGATCAGCAGCCCGCCCACGAGCTGGCCCAGCGTGGCGCCGAGGCCGAGCGTGAGGCCGTAGGCGGCGAAGGCGCGGGCGCGGTCCTCGCCGGTGTGGACCAATCCGATCATCGCGAGCACCTGCGGCTGCAGCAGCGCACCGGCCAGGCCCTGCAGCACGCGGGCCGCCACCAGCAGCTCGGCATTGGGCGCCAGGCCGCAGGCCGCCGAGGCCAGCGTGAACAGCAGCAGGCCCGCCATGAACATGCGGCGGCGCCCGAAGAGGTCGCCGAGCCGGCCGCCGGTGATCAGGCCCGCGGCGGTGGCGAGACCGTAGCCCGCCACCACCAGCTGCAAGGTGGCGGTGCTCGCGAGCAGTTCGCGCTGCATCGAGGGCAGCGCGACATTGACGATGAAGAAGTCCAGCACCACCAGGAAGGTGCCGCTGAGCATGACCCACAGGGCCAGCCGGCCGGGCTTGGCCGCGTCAGCGCTCTGGCCGGCCGTGGAGGAAAGCGATGCCGCCGGAACGGCGATGTTGGACTGCGTCATGGTGGGCTCGAGTCTTGGAGGGAGGGCGCGCTGCGGCAATGACCCCGGAGGTCAAGCGATCAGACGCCGGGGGTCGGCAGGATGAACTGGTAGTCGACGGCGATGCGGCCGTCCTCGGCCAGCCGCAGGAACTCGAGCCCGAGCGCCGCCACGGGACCGCCCGCGGCGGGGACCATCTGCCAATGGAACATCACGGTGTCGTGCAGCCCTTGCGCATCGCCGGTGGCGATGAAGCGGAAGCCGCCGTCGCGCACGTTCTTCTCGTGCGAGCCGGTGACGCGCTGCGCCAGCGCCTCGTAGCCCTTGGCCTGCAGCGTGCGCACGCAGTGCTCGCCCTGGGGCACCCACAGTGCGGCAATGGCGTCGCGGCGGGCGTCGGCGTCGGTCAGGTTCCAGAGGGCGACGTAGCGGTCGGCCAGTTCGGTGAAGCGGGTCTTGGCATGCATGGTGTGTGCTCCTGTGCGGTGAGAGTGAAGCGGCAGTTTCTGCCGCACTCGATGGACAGTGAATGCCTGCAAAGCCGACAATCTTGTCCATTCGTCCACCGCCACCGGAGCCTTCATGGACCCCCTCGACGACGTTTTCGCGGCCATGCGCGTGCGCAGCGCCCTGTATGCCCGGCTCGAGGCCGGTGCGCCCTGGGGCGTGAGCCTGGCCGGCGGCGAGAGCGCGCGTTTCGGCCTCGTGGTGCGCGGCGGTTGCCTGCTCGAGGTCGAGGGGGCGGACCACCCCGTCGCGCTCGCCGCGGGCGATTGCTACGTGCTGGCCCACGGCACGCCCTATGTGCTGCGCGACCATCCGACCACGCCCACGGTGAGCTGCGCCTCGGTCGTGCGCGACCGCATCGGCGGCGTCGTCGAGCTGGGCGGCACGGGCACCGCGGCCTCGGTGATCTGCGGCTGGTTCCACTTCGACCAGCGCGCCGCGCGCCCGCTGCTCGACCTGCTGCCGGTGCTGCTGCACGTGAAGATGGAGCAGGCGCGGGCCCTCGCGCTGCAGGGCACGCTGCAACTGCTGGCCATGGAGACCGGCGAGCCCGGCCTGGGCTCCGGCCTGCTCGTGAGCCGGCTGGCCGACATCGTGTTCGTGCAGGCGGTGCGCGCGCACGTCGCGGCCGCGGGCGATGCGCAGACCGGCTGGCTGGCCGCGCTGGCCGATGCACGCATCGGTCCCGCGCTGCGCGCGATGCACAAGGACATGGCACGCGCCTGGACGGTGGAATCGCTGGCCTCGGCCGCGAGCCTGTCGCGCTCGGCCTTCGCGCAGCGCTTTCGCGAGCGCGTGGGGCAGGCACCGCTGGAATACCTCACGCAGTGGCGCATGTTCAAGGCCGGCAACATGCTGGGCCAGGGCAACGCCGCGCTGGGCACCATCGCCGGCGCGGTGGGCTACGAATCGGAAGCCGCCTTCAGCAAGGCCTTCAAGCGCGAGAAGGGCATGGCGCCCGGTGCATGGCGCGCCGCGGCGCGCGAGAACGCCACGGCGTGAAAGAGCGCCTCAGGCCTGCTTGGCCACGTGCCTGAACTGCGTCATGGCAAAGGCCCAGGCCATCCGCGTGGCATCGGGCCCGGCCGCATCGCTGAACATCAGCTTCGACGCGCCGCCGCTCCACGCATGCCCCAGCCCGGCGATCTCGCACAGCGAGACCACCGTGCGGCCCTTGCGCTTGAAGTCGGTCACGCGCATCGGGCGGCGCTTGCCGCGCTGCACGTCGCGCGCCACGCCGGGCCGCGCGCCCATGGCCGTGGCCCACACGGCGGCGCTGTTGACGGCATTGCTGGGCACGACCACGGCATCGGCATCGCCGTGCAGCACGAGCAT
>NZ_JBZAYE010000256.1:0-9752 GCF_058244205.1 Variovorax sp. 20P10.2.4 | reverse complement strand
AGCGAAGTGCGGCTTTCGGCCGCCGACATCGCCCCCATGGTCACCTGGGGCAACAGCCCCGAGGACGCGCTGCCGATCACCGGCCGCGTGCCCGATCCCGCGCAGGCGCAGAACGCCGAACGGCGCGAGGCGATGCGGCGCACGCTGGACTACATGGGCCTGGCACCGGGCCAGGCGCTGACCGATCTCGCGGTCGACCGCGTCTTCATCGGCTCGTGCACCAACGGCCGCATCGAGGACATGCGCAGCGCCGCCGAGGTGGTGCGCGGCCGGCGCGTGGCCGAAGGCGTCGAAGCCTGGGTCGTGCCCGGCTCGGGGCTCGTGAAGCAGCAGGCCGAGGCCGAGGGTCTCGATGCGGTGTTCCGCGATGCCGGCCTGCAATGGCGCCATGCCGGTTGCTCGATGTGCCTGGGCACCAATGGCGACCAGGTGGCCGCGGGCCAGCGCTGCGCCTCGACCTCGAACCGCAACTTCGTCGGCCGCCAGGGGCCGGGCTCGCGCACCCACCTGATGAGCCCGGCGATGGCCGCGGCCGCCGCCATCACCGGCCGGCTGACCGACGTGCGCGCCATCCCGCCGGCGCGCTGAAGCGCCGCTGCCACGAACCCACGCCCCGAACCCATGGAAGCCTTCATCTCCCTCGACGCGGTCGCCGCGCCGCTCTCGCGCATCAACGTCGACACCGACCAGATCGTGCCCGCGCTCTACCTGCAGAAGCCGCGCTCGGACGACTTCGGCAACTACCTGTTCCACGACGTGCGCCACGATGCCGCGGGCGCGCGTCGCGGCGACTTCGTGCTCAACGATCCCGTGTACGCGCAGGCGCGCATCCTGGTCGCGGGCCGCAACTTCGGCTGCGGCTCCTCGCGCGAGCATGCGGTGTGGGCGCTGCACGACGGCGGCTTTCGCACCGTGATCGCGCCGAGCTTCGGCGACATCTTCTTCTCGAACGCGCTCAAGAACGGCCTGTTGCCCGTGCGCCTGCCCGAGGACACGGTGCAGTCGATGCTGGCCGAACTCGCCGCCGCGCCCGGCGCGCGCATGCGCGTGGACCTGCGCGCGCAGACCGTCACGCGGCCCGGCGGCGAGGTCGAGTCCTTCGCCATCGATCCCTTCGCGCGGCACTGCCTGCTCGAAGGCCTCGACGAGATCGATTACACGCTGACCCAGCGCGCGCGCATCGAGGACTTCGAGCGGCGCCGCGCCGCCGAGGCCGCGCTGTCCCATTCCTCCCTCTGACCAGCTAGAAAAGGTTCCCAGACATGAAGATCGCAGTGATGCCGGGCGACGGCATTGGCCCCGAGGTGACCGCCCAGGCATTGAAGGTGCTGAAGGCCGTGGTGGGCACGGCCCAGCCGCTGGAACTCGCGCATGCCGCGATCGGCCAGGCCGGCATCGACAGCGCGGGCGACCCGCTGCCCGCGGCCACCAGCGAGATCGCGCGCAAGGCCGACGCCATCCTGTTCGGCTCGGCCGGCATGCCCGGCGACGAAGCCATTCCGTTCATGATGCGGCCCGGCGCGAGCCTGCTGCGCCTGCGCAAGGAGCTGGGCCTGTTCGCGAACTTCAGGCCGGCCTTCCTGTTCCCCGAGCTGATCGGCGCCTCCACGCTCAAGCCCGAGGTGGTCGAGGGGCTCGACATCCTGATCCTGCGCGAGCTCACGGGCGACGTCTATTTCGGCGAGCCGCGCGGCAGCGGCGTCAATGCCGCGGGCGAGCGCGAGGCCTTCAACACCATGCGCTATTCCGAGCCCGAGGTCGAGCGCATCGCGCACGTGGCCTTCCGCACGGCGCGCGCGCGCAAGGGCCGGCTGTGCTCGGTCGACAAGGCCAACGTGCTCGAGGTGATGCAGCTGTGGCGCGAGGTGGTCACGCGCGTGGGCGCCGAGTATCCCGACGTGGAGCTCACGCACCTGTTCGTCGATGCGGCGGCGATGCAGCTGATGCGCGCGCCCAAGCAGTTCGACGTGATCGTCACCGGCAACATCTTCGGCGACATCCTGTCCGACGCGGCCGCGATGCTCACGGGCTCGATCGGCATGCTGCCCTCGGCCTCGATGGCGGCCGGCAGCTTCGGCCTGTACGAGCCGGTGCACGGCACCGCGCCCGACATCGCCGGGCGCAACCTCGCGAACCCGCTGGCCGCGATCCTGTCGATGGCGATGATGCTGCGTTTCTCTTTCGGCCAGGCGGCCAATGCCGATCGCGTGGAGCAGGCGGTGCGCCGCGTGCTGGCCGATGGCTTGCGCACCGGCGACATCTACCAGGCCGGCAGCACGCGCGTGGGCACCGAGGAAATGGGCGACGCGGTGGTCGCGGCCCTGGGAAAGAACTGAAGGAACCCGGTGGAGGGCAGGGCGAAAACCCTGCCTACCAGAGCTTCCACCAGCGCGGTGGCGGCTTGCGAAGTTCGAGCGGCCGCGTGTCGAGCTCCAGGCCCGCCACCGGCATCGAGGGCAGGCGCCGGCGCAGCGTGCGCTCCAGCTCATGCGCCATGCCGCGTGCGCGCGCGTCGCCGCGCAGGGCGCGACGGCGCCATTCCGCAGCCTCTGCGGCCAGTGCATCCATGTCCATGTTGCTGATCTCCACCATGGCGCGATTGTCCCGCGCCGGCGCGCCGCGCATGTAGGCGCAAGCAGTACGTCGACGTACGAATGGATACGCAGCGCGGCCTGCATCCCACATCCAGGCAACAAGAAATCCGCCGCTATGTCAAAAGACATTGCGCGCCGATCCGAATCCGGGCCAAGTCGAGGCCCCGACCCGCTGATCCCGAGTGTGGGACACGGCCTACGCGAGGACGCGGCATCGCTTGACCGACGCCGCTTCGGCCGCACCCGGCCGGGGGATACGATCCCCCACGCGAAACCAAATACTCAAAGAGGGACGGAGTCGCCGCGCGCATCATCGATGCGCGTGGCGATCGGTGGTGGGACCGGGGACCGTGCAAATACCGAGAGGAATCCATGAAGAACGACCATGAAGCGCTGCGCGCGACGCTGCGCGAGGAAGAGAACGACGTCATCGAGGGCTGGCTGGACGAAGCCCGTGTGAAAGAGCCGGGCGCGCGCCGCGCGGCGAGGGCGGAAACCGCCGATGTGCTGCGCCTGCTCGATGGCTTGTTGGCCGCGGGCGGCGATGCCCAGCGCTTCGAAGCCGCCGAATGGGTGCCGCTGCGCGACGCGCTGGCCAACCTCTCGCGCACGCGTGCGGCCAAGGGCGAATCGGCCGGCGACACCAGCCTGTTCGTGCTCGCGCTCAAGAAGCCGCTGTTCGCCGCGCTGCAGCGCCGGCTGGCGAGCGACCCCGCCGCCATGGCGGCCGCGCTGTGGACCCTGTCGGCCACCGTCGACCAGCTGGCGCAGCACACGGTCAGCACCTTCCAGCAGGCGCGTGAGGACATCATCCGCCGCCAGCAGGAAGAGCTGCTGGAGCTCTCGACCCCGGTCGTGAAACTGTGGGAAGGCGTGCTGGCCGTGCCGATGATCGGCGTGCTCGACAGCAGCCGCACGCAGATGGTGATGGAGGCGCTGCTGCAGCGCATCGTCGAGACCGGCTCCGGCATCGCGATCATCGACATCACGGGCGTGCCCACGGTCGACACCCTGGTGGCCCAGCATCTGCTCAAGACCGTGACCGCGATCCGCCTGATGGGCGCTGACTGCATCATCAGCGGCATCCGGCCGCAGATCGCCCAGACCATCGTGCACCTGGGCATCGACCTGCAGGGCGTGCAGACCAAGGCCACGCTGGCCGACGCGCTCTCGCTGGCGCTCAAGCAGGCGGGCTGGCGCATCGAGCGCGCGGCCTGAGCGGAGTCGCCATGGACCGCATTCCCATCCTGCGCATGGGCGACATCCTGCTGGTGACCATCCAGGTCGACATGCAGGACCAGACCGCGCTGCAGCTGCAGGACGACCTGGCCGGCCAGATCTCCAAGACCGGCGCCTCGGGCGTGATGATCGACATCTCGGCGCTCGAGATCGTCGACTCCTTCGTCGGCCGCATGCTGACCAGCATCTCGGGCATCGCCCGCATCCTGTCGGCCACCACGGTGGTGGTCGGCATGCAGCCGGCGGTGGCGATCACGCTGGTCGAACTCGGGCTGTCGCTCGATGGCGTGAAGACGGCGCTCAACGTCGAGCGCGGCATGGAGATGCTGCGCCGCACGCGCCTGGAGAACGCTCTTGGCCGCTGACCCCACGGGCACGCTGCCGCTGCTGTCCGAGCAGAACATCGTGGCCAGCCGGCAGATGGTGCGCGCGCTGTGCCAGGAGCTCAAGCTGTCGCTGGTCGACCAGACCAAGATGATCACGGCCGCCAGCGAGCTGTCGCGCAACGCGCTGATCCACGGCGGCGGCGGGCGCATGCGCTGGGAGTTCGTCGAGCGCAACGGCCGGCGCGGACTGCAGCTGCATTTCGAGGACGAGGGCCGCGGCATCGAGGACATCGCGCTGGCGCTGACCGACGGCTGGACCAGCGGCACCGGCATGGGCCTGGGGCTGCCCGGCAGCAAGCGGCTGGTCAACGACTTCGAGATCCAGTCGGCGCCCGGCGCCGGCACGCGCGTGAGCATCACCAAGTGGAAGTGATCGCGGGCTGGACCCACAAGGCGTTTCCGATCGACGATGCGAGCCGTGTCGGCGAGGCGCGCCGGCATGCGGCGCAGGCCGTGGCAGACATGGCCTGGAACGAGGTCGACGCGGGCCGGGTCGCGCTGGTGGTCACCGAGCTCGGCACCAACCTGCTGCGGCATGCGAACAAGGGCCGGCTGCTGATCGCCGCGCGGCCGCAGATGCACGAGCTCGAGATCGTCTCGATCGACGAGGGCCCCGGCATCGAGAACCTCGCGCTGTCGATGCAGGACGGCCACTCCTCGGGCAGCACGCCCGGCACCGGCCTGGGTGCGGTGCGGCGGCTGGCCGACGAGTTCGACATCCACTCCGCCGTGCCCGAGGGCACGGTCTGCGTGGCGCGCGTGCGCGAGGCGCGTGGCCGCGGCGCGGGCGAGACGCCGGGTGCGCAGCGGCTGCGGATCGGTGCGCTGTGCCTGCCGGCCCCGTACGAATCCGTCAGCGGCGATGCCTGGGCCGCCACGGTCTCGGACCAGGGCGACGCGTTCTGGGTACTGCTCGCCGACGGCCTGGGCCATGGACCCGAGGCGGCCAAGGCGGGGCAGGCCGCGGCCGAGGTTTTCGCCGAAACGCCGCAGCGCGACCTGCGCGACACGCTGCAGCAGATCCACCAACGGCTGCAGACCACGCGCGGCGCGGCCGTGTGCGTGCTGAGCCTCGATACGGAGAGCGGGCGCATCGCCTGGTCCGGCGCCGGCAACGTCGTCGGGCGCGTGCTTTCGGGCACCTTCGACAAGTCCATCGTGACCCAGCACGGCACCGCCGGCATGCAGATCCGCAAGCCCGAGACCGCCACGCTGGAGCTGCCGCCGCATGCGCTGGTGGTGCTGCACAGCGACGGCATCGAGATGCGCTGGCAGGCCGACCGCATCCGGCCATTGCTGCAAAAGGACCCTACGCTGGTCGCGGCCGTGCTTTTGCGCGACCATACGCGTCACCGCGACGATGCGACGGTCGTGGTTCTGCGGCGAAAGGAATGGCAATGAGCAGCAGCGAACCCGGAACCGCGCACGACACCGATGCCTCGGCACTGACGCGTCAGCTGGCCGAGAGCCGCCAGGAGAGCGACGACCTGCGCGCCGAACTCGAGGAAACCAACCGCGGCGTGGTGGCGCTCTACGCCGAGCTCGATGCGCAGGCCGAGCAGCTCAAGAAGGCCACCGAGCTCAAGAGCCGCTTCCTGGCCTACATGAGCCACGAGTTCCGCACGCCGATCAATGCGATTCGCAGCATCACGCGCATCCTCAACGACCGCATGGACGGCCCGCTCACGGCCGAGCAGGAAAAGCAGGTCGGTTTCGTCGAGACCATGGCCTCGGAACTCGCCGAGATGGTCGACGACCTGCTCGACCTGGCCAAGATCGAGGCCGGCCGCGTGGAGATCTCGCCGGCCTGGTTCGAGATGGTCGACCTGTTCTCGGCGCTGCGCGGCATGTTCCGCCCGGTGCTCGGCAACCCGGCCACCGCGCTGATCTTCGAGGAGCCCGAGGGGTTGCCCAAGCTCTACACCGACGACCGCAAGCTGTCGCAGATCCTTCGCAACTTCATCTCGAACGCGCTCAAGTTCACGCCCGAGGGCGAGGTGCGCGTGACCGCGATGCGCGTGGGCGACGACCGCGTGCGCTTCTCGGTGGCCGACACCGGCATCGGCATCGCGCCCGAGCACCATGCGGCCGTCTTCGACGACTACTCGCAGGTCGATTCGCCGGTGCAGAAGCGGCTGCGCGGCACCGGCCTCGGGCTGTCGCTGAGCAAGCAGCTCGCCACGCTGCTCGGCGGCCACGTCGAGCTCGAGAGCGCGCTCGGCGAGGGCTCGACCTTCTCGGTCACGCTGCCGGTGCAGCTGCGGCGCCGGCCCGGCCCCGAAGCGCAGGATGCCGGGAACGAACAACACGCGGGGCAGGCATGAACATCGACCCCGTCATCAACATCACCATCGACCGTTCGCAGCACACGGTGCTGGTGGTCGACGACAACCCCACCACCCGCTACGCCACCGCGCGCGTGGTGCGCGCGGCCGGCTTCCATACCCAGGAGGCCGGCACCGGCGGCGAGGCCGTGCGGCTGGCGCCGAAGAACATCTCGGCCGTGGTGCTCGACGTGCACCTGCCCGACTTCAGCGGCTTCGAGGTCTGCCAGCAGCTGCGCCAGCGGCCCGAGACCTCGACCTTGCCGGTGGTGCACCTGTCGGCGACCTTCGTGCGCAACGAGCACAAGGTGGCCGGCCTCAACGCGGGCGCCGATGCCTACCTGGTGCACCCGGTCGAGCCGCCGGTGCTGATCGCCACCTTGCAGGCGCTGATCCGCGCGCGGCTGGCCGAGGAAAAGCAGCGCGCGAGCGAGGCGCGCTTTCGCGCCATCTACGACCAGGCGCCGCTGGGCATCGCGCTGGTCGACGCCCGGGGGCGTTTCGCCGACGTCAATCCCGCGATGGTCGGCATGCTGGGCCGGCCGCGCGAGACGCTGATCGGCCAGGCGGTCAGCGCCTTCGCGCCGCCCGACTGGACCGCCTTCGTGCACGACCACACCGTCGAGAACGACGATCCGCTGCGGCCCCTGGCGGCCTGGACCGGCGAGTTCCCGCTGCTGCGCCAGGACGGCCGCTGGACCCGCCTCGAATGGACCATGTCCACGGCCATCGAGCCGGGCCTGCGCGTGGGCATCGCGCTCGACGTGTCCGAGCGCTTCGAGCTCGAGACGCGCCGGCGCGAGGTGCTCGAGCGCGAACAGGCGGCGCGCGCCGCGGCCGAGCGCCTGAGCCGCACCAAGGACGACTTCGTGGCCGTGCTCTCGCACGAGCTGCGCAACCCGCTCAACGCCATCGGCGGCTGGGTGCATCTGCTGAAGGTCGGCAACCGCGCGCCCGAGCAGATGGAGAAGGGGCTCAACGCCATCGACCGCAGCGTGAAGGCGCAGGCGCGGCTGATCTCCGACATCCTCGACGTCTCGCGCATCAGCTCGGGCAAGCTGCGGCTGCACCGCGAATGGGTGGACCCGGCCGCACTGGTGAGCGCCTCGATCGAGGCCTCGAACGCGGCCGTGGCCGCGAAGAAGCTGCTCATCCACTTCAACCAGGAAGGCGCCGAGCAGGCCGCCTGGCTCGATGGCACGCGCTTCCAGCAGATCGTGTGGAACCTGCTCTCGAACGCGATCAAGTTCTCGAACGAAGGCGGCCGCATCGTGGTCGACCTGGTGCGCAGCGGCGACCGGCTCCAGCTGTCGGTGCAGGATTTCGGCCGCGGCATCGCGAGCGATTTCGTGCCGCACCTGTTCGACCGCTTCTCGCAGAGCGACTCGCCCGACAACCGCTTCCACGGCGGGCTCGGCCTCGGGCTGTCGATCGTCAAGAACCTCGCCGAGCTGCATGGCGGGCAGGTCTCGGCGCACAGCGAGGGCGAGGGCAAGGGCGCCACCTTGCGCGTGTCGCTCGGCGTGGTGCCCGACGGCGACGGCGGGATCATCCTGCTCGATGCGCGGCAGTCGTCCGCCGATTCGCCGTCGGACCACCTGCTCGCGGGGCTCGAGGTGCTGGTGGTCGAGGACAACGCGGACGCCAGCGAGATCCTGGCCGTGGTGCTGTCCGACGCGGGCGCGCTGGTGCGCATCGCGCCCGACGTGGACGTGGCGCTGCAGCTGCTCGACCAGAAGTGGCCCGACGTGCTGGTGAGCGACATCGGCCTGCCGGGCCGCGATGGCTACGACCTGATCCGCGAACTGCGGCTGCTCCAGGTCGAGCGCGGCAAGCCGCGGGTCTTCGCGATCGCGCACACGGCCTTCACCCGGCCGCAGGACCATGGCAAGGCGACCGAGGCCGGCTTCGACGTGCACCTGGGCAAGCCGCTGCAGCCGCATGCGCTGATCACGCTGATCAACCAGCGCCCCGGCTGAGCGCGGCCTCCTGGGCCGCCGGGCCCTCCACGAACACATCGGAATGGAAGTCGGCGGCATCGAGGCCGCAGTGCGCGAGCGCGGCCTCGCGCACTGCCGCCACCATCGCGGGCGAACCGCAGCAGTACAGCGCATGCCCGCGCAGGTCGGGGCAGGCCTGCACCAGGGCCTCGTCGGCCCGGCCGCGGACCTGCTCGGCGCGCAGGCCGTCATCCGCCGTGGCGTCCTCGTCGCTCAACGCCGCGATGAAACGCAGCGAAGGCCACTGCCGCTGCCAGCGCGCGATCGCGGCGGGCAGATAGATGTCCCGCGCCCGGCGCGCGCCCCAGAGCAGCGTGATCGGCCGGTCGACGCGGCGTTTCATCAGGTCGTCGAGGATGGACTTGACCGGCGCGAAGCCGGTGCCGCCGACCACGAAGACCAGCGGGCCGGTGTCCTCGCTGCCACCGGCCAGCGAGAAGGCGCCGAACGGCAGCTCCACCTCGAGCACATCGCCGCTCGCGAGCTGCGGCACGCGCGCGCTGAAGGCGCCGCCCGGCACGTGGCGCACGTGCAGCGTCAGCGTGTCGCTCTCGTGCGGCGGATTGGCCATCGAGTAGCAGCGCGTGCTGCCGTCGTCGAGCTTCAGCTGCAGGTACTGGCCGGCCTGAAAGCGCGCGCGCTGGCCCGCGGGCAGCCGAAGCTGCAGCAGCGAAACGTCGGGCGCCGCGAGCTGGTGGCGGAACACCTTGGCCACGAAGCGCTTGCGTGCCGCGGGATCGACGCGCCGCCACGAAATGGGCCGGATCTCGAGCGCCGGACTCGCGGCCGTGCACATGCAAAACAGCACCTGGCCCGGCCCGCAGGTCTCGTTGACCATCGCGCCACGGTCCGCGGACGCGACCTCGCCGTGCGCGACCGTGCCCGCGCAGTTGCCGCACACGCCCTTGCGGCACGAGTGGGGCAGCTCGATGCCGGCGCGCAATGCGGCGTCGAGCACGGTCTCGCCCTCGTTGCCGTCGAAGGCCAGGTCGCTGTCGGCGATGGCGATGCGGTGGCTCATTGCGCGGCCTCGCCGGAAGCGGTCGGCAGGCCCGACAACAGCGCGATGGTGCGCAGCACGGCCTCGGGGCTCGCGATACCGCGGCCCGCGATGTCCATCGCGCTGCCGTGGCCCACGCTCGACAGCAGCGCGTCGGCGCCGATGCTCAGGGCGCTCGCGGCCCGCGGCGCCAGCAGCTTGACGGGGAT
>NZ_JBZAYE010000255.1:0-9770 GCF_058244205.1 Variovorax sp. 20P10.2.4 | reverse complement strand
GCGCACTTCGGGCGTGCGCTCGACCAGCTCGAGCACCTCGATGTAGTCGGCGCGCAGTTCGAGCGACATCACGTTGCGCACCGCGGGCCGCTGGTGCGAGAGCTCGGCGATGCCGTCGCGCACGCGCAGGCTCGATTCGCGCAGCGTGCGCTCCAGGGGCGCCGCGCCCTCGGGGGTGTCAGCGGATCTCATCGCCGACCAGCTTCGCGAGTTCGCGGTAGCGCACCGCCTCGTCGGCGATCAGCTGCGTGAATTCCTTGCGGCCGGTGCCGACCACCTCGCCGCCGCTCTGCTGCGCGAGCTGCGCGCGCACGGCCGGGTCGGCCATCACCTTGCGCATCATCTCCTCGAGCTTGCGCGCCACCGGCGCCGGCGTCTTGGCATGGATCGCGAAGCCGATGAAGGTGTAGAGCGTGTAGCCCGGATAGCCGGCCTCCTGCACCGTGGCCACCTCGGGCAGCAGCGGATGGCGCGTGGCGCCCGCCACGGCCAGCGCGCGCACCTTGCCCGCGTTCACCAGCGGCGCGGCGCCCGCGATGTCCATCAGCGCGAGGTCGACCGCGCCGCCGACCACGTCGGTCACCGCCTGCGAGGCGCCCTTGTAGGGCACGTGGTTGAACGCGATGCCGGCGCGCTGGCCGAGGTCGAGCGCGCCCAGGCGGTAGGTGTTGCCGTAGGTGCCGAGGCTGACGCCGCCCTTGTCGCGCCGCGCGGCGGCGACCACGTCGGCCAGGCTCTTGTAGCGCGAGTCGGGCGCGGTGATGAGCACGGCCACGTGGCGCGTCATGTTGAGCACCGGCAGCAGGTCCTCGGGGCGGTAGGGCAGGTTCTTCACGAACAGCGGATTGATCACGGTCGCGCTCGGGCTCACCAGCACCACCGTGTAGCCGTCGGCCGGCGCGCTCAGCGCGGCCTGCGTGCCGAGCGTGAGATCGGCGCCGGGCTTGTTCTCCACCACCGCGGGCTGGCCCGCGACCTCGCGGAAGTGCTCGGCGAAGGTGCGGGTCATGGTGTCGCCGCTGCTGCCGGGCCCGATGGGCACGATGAAGCGGATCGGCCGCGACGGATAGTCGGCGGCCTGCGCGCGGGCCGGCGGCGTCGCCGTCAGCACCGAGGCGCAGGCGAAGGCGGCCGCGATCCACGCGATCCTGGCGTTGGGCATGGTCTTGTCTCCTGTGGTTCCTGTCGCGTTCCACGATAGCGACAGGACCCCGCGCAAGCCATGCGGAATGGGGCAATCAGCTATGCGCGATCCGGGCACCGGGCCGTGCCGGGCGTACTCAGGCCGGCTGCGTCTCGCGCGCCTGCAGCAGCCGCAGCACGCGCTCGTGGTGGTCGCGCAGCACCGACACCACGCAGCGCTCGACCGCGAGGCTCGCGCGGTTGATGCGGTGCTTGGCACCGGTGGCGCAGAAGGTGTGCAGCGTCAGCGCGGGGCTCACGATGCGCGCGCTGGCGAGGTCGCGCTCGTCCTTCGACAGGTAGTCGACCACGCGGTGCACCTGGATGATGGCGTAGCGCCCGCTGTGGCGCACCACGTCGCGGATCATCGCGCCCGAGTTGATCTCGAGGTCGGCGCGCAGGTCGAGATCCATGCCCTTGGCCATCTCGCGCACCACGGCCTCGACCGGGTTCGGCGTGGGCGGTATGACGAGCGGAATGCCGCTGAGCGCCGACAGCGGCAGCGTGGGCTGGCGCATCAGCGGCGAGTCGCGGCGGCCCAGCAGCACCAGGTCGGACGAGAACAGCAGCTGGGCCTGCGCGGGCGGCTCGGCATGGCAGCTGTTGAACACGCCCACGTCGAGCTTGCCGGCGGCCAGCCGGTCCATCACGTCGCGGCTGTAGCTCTCGTGGATCACCAGCCGGATCTTCGGGAACTGCTCGGTGATGTGGTTCACCAGCGTCGACACCGGCCCTTCGGCGGCCCAGCGCGGCAGCGCGATCTCGACCGTGCCCGAGGGCTGTTCGTTGGTGGAGGAGGCGAGCTCGAGGAAGCCGGTGGCGCCGTCGAGCAGGCCGTGCGCCACGGGCAGCAGCGAGGAGCCGAGCTCGGTCAGCAGCACGCCGCGGCCGGTGCGGTTGAAGAGCCGGCCGCCCACCAGCTCCTCGAGTTCGAGCACGCGCCGGCTCAGCATGGACTGCGAGCATCCGCGCAGCAGGGCGGCTTGCGAGAAGCTGCCCGATTCGGCCGTGGCGACGAAGGCCGAGACGTTTTCGATCTTCAGATCGTCGGCCGCGCGAACCAGCAACTTCACTTTCTGTCTCCTCCCGGCAGCAGGACTTGCGGCCTGCAATTTTCACATAGCAGGCATGCGCGGTGCAGGGCTGCGAGGCCGCTTCGCGGGTTCTAGAGTCCGGGTATTTACCCTAGAGCGGCGGTTCGCGTCGCATGCGCGATGACGAATTCCAACGACCCTGCATCCTCGCCCGCGCGGCGCCTGCTCCACACGCGCGAAGTGCTCTGCCAGGGCTACGAGCGCGACGACGGCCTGTGGGACATCGAGGCGCGCATGAGCGACGTCAAGACCCATCCGATGCACCACGACGACGGCCGCGTGCGCCTGCCCGCGGGCCGCTTCATGCACCGCATGGGCCTGTGCCTCACGGTGGACGAGGGCCTGCGCATCGTCGCGGCGCGCGCCTGGACCGAGCATGCGCCCAATGCCGAGTGCATGGACATCGGGGCGTCCTACGAGGCCCTGGTCGGGCTCTCGATCGGGCCCGGCTTCACCTCGCGCGTGAAGGAGCGCTTCGGCGGCGCGGCCGGCTGCACGCACCTGACCGAGCTGCTTGGTCCCGTGGCCACCACCGCGTTCCAGACGCTGTTCCCGGTGTTCGAGCAGCGGCGCCGCGCGCGCCTGCTGAGCGACCCCGAAGGCGCGGCGCGCACGCGGCCGCCGCTGCTCGACAGCTGCTTCGCGCTGCGCGCCGAGGGCGAGGTCGCGCGCGGGCGCTGGCCGGCCTTCGCCAAACCTGCATAGCTGCCATCCGCATCGCGTGGGTACGCCGCGCGGCCTCGCTGCCTACATTGAACGCATCCCGTTCGTTGTTGAACCGGATCGAACATTCACAGGAGACGAAATGGCAGGAGTTCTGGAAGGAAAGGTCGTGCTCGTGACCGGCGCGGGCCGGGGCGTGGGGCGCGAGATCGCGCTGCTGGCGGCGCGGCAGGGCGCGAGCGTGGTGGTCAACGACCTCGGCGGCGCGTCCGACGGCGAAGGCGAGGGCACGATCGATCCCGCCTCGGAAGTCGTGAACCTGATCCGCGCCGAGGGCGGCAAGGCGGTGGCCAACGGCGACAGCGTGTCGAATGCCGACGCCGCGGCGCGCATGGTGCAGGCCGCGATCGACAACTTCGGCCGGCTCGACGGCGTGGTCAACAACGCGGGCATCCTGCGCGACCGCATGTTCCACAAGATGAGCACGCTCGACTGGCAGCAGGTGATCGACGTGCACCTGCAGGGCACCTACCACGTGAGCCGCGCGGCCGCGATGCTGTTCCGCGAGCAGCAGTCGGGCGCCTACGTGCACATGACCTCGGCCGCGGGGCTGGTCGGCAACATCGGCCAGGCCAACTACTCGGCCGCCAAGCTCGGCATCGTCGGCATCTCGCGCTCGATCGCGCTCGAGATGGCGCGCTGCCACGTGCGCTCCAACTGCGTCTCGCCCTGGGCCTGGAGCCGCCTGATCGGCACCCTGCCCGCGGAGACCGAGGAGCAGAAGCGCCGGCTCGAGCGCTTCAAGCAGATGACGGCCGACAAGATCGCGCCGATGGTCGTGTACCTGCTGTCGGACCTCGCCGCGGCGGTGAGCGGCCAGATCTTCGGTGTGCGCAAGAACGAGATCATGCTGTTCAGCCAGCCGCGGCCGCTGCGCACCGTGCACCGCTCGGAGGGCTGGACCGTCGAGAGCATCGCCGAGCACGCCATGCCTGCGATGCAATCCAGCCTGGTGCCGATGGAAAGCGCGCGCGAGGCCTTCGCATGGACGCCGGTGTGAGTCGCGCGATGGCCTTCGATCCCGACAAGCTGCTGCAGCGCCGCTTCGCGCCGGTGGCGCAGAGCTATACCGCCAAGGACTCGATCCTCTACGCGCTGGGCCTGGGCTTCGGCCGCGACCCGCTCGATGCGCGCGAGCTGCCTTTCGTCTACGAGGAACGGCAGCAGGCCGTGCCGACCCAGGCCGCCGTGCTCGGCTACCCGGGCTTCTGGATGAAGGAGCCCGACACCGGCATCGACTGGCGCAAGGTGCTGCATGCCAGCCAGTCGGTGCAACTGCACCGGCCGCTCGCGCCGGCCGCCACCGTGATCGGGCGCACGCGCGTCAAGGCGATCCTCGACAAGGGGCCCGAGGTGGGGGCGCTGTTCTTCGTCGAGCGCACGCTCGAGGACAGCGACGGGGAATTGCTGGCCACGGTGGAGCAGGCCGTGATGGCGCGCGGCAACGGTGGCTTCGGCGGCGCGAGCGGCCCCTCGCCCACGGCCGCCAAGGTGCCCGACACGCCGCCCGACCATGTGTGCGACCTGCCGACCTCGCCCTCGCAGGCGCTGCTGTACCGGCTCTCGGGCGACCTGAATCCGCTGCATGCCGACCCCGAGGTGGCGCGCGTCGGCGGCTTCGAGCGGCCGATCCTGCACGGCCTGTGCACCTACGGCATCGCCTGCCATGCGCTGCTGCGCACGCTGTGCGGCTACGTGCCGCAGCGGCTGCGGCGCATCGACACGCGCTTCACCTCGCCGGTGTATCCGGGCGAGACGATTCGCGTCGAGATCTGGGGCTCGCAGGGCGAGGTGCGTTTTCGCGCGACCGCGCTCGAGCGCCAGGTCATGGTGCTGAACAACGGCATGGCCGTGATCGACGCTGCCGCGGGAGGCGCGCGATGAACGGCATCGTGGCCTTCGGCGCCTACGTTCCGCGGCTGCGCCTGCAGCGCGAGGCCGTGGTGCGCGCCAACGCCTGGTTCGACGGGTCGCTGGCGGCGCACCGCGCGGGCGAACGCGCCATGTGCAACTTCGACGAGGACGCGGTCACGATGGCGGTGGAGGCCGCGCGCGACTGCCTCGGCGCCCTCGATGCGGCGAAGGTCGACGACCTGCAGCTGGCCTCGACCTCGCTGCCCTATGCGAGCCGCCTGAACGCGAGCATCGTCGCGCAGGCGCTGAACCTCGGCGAGGAGGTCGGCGCCATCGACGTCACGGGCTCGCAGCGCGGCGCCACCTCGGCGCTGATGCAGGCCCTGCGCGGCGGCGCGGGCCGCCGCACCCTGGTGGTCGCGAGCGACCGGCGCAAGGCCAAGGTGGCCAGTGCGCAGGAACTGCTGTACGGCGATGCGGCCGCGGCGGTGCTGGTCGGCGACGGCGAGGTCATCGCGCAGCCGCTCGCCATGGTGAGCCGCACGGTCGACATGGCCGACCACTACCGCGGTGCCGGCGCCGCCACCGACACCTACTGGGAGGAGCGCTGGATCCGCGAGGAGGGCCATCTGCGGCAGGTGCCGCCGGCCATCGCGGATGCGCTCGCGCAGGCCGGGCTGACGGCGGCGCAGGTCGACCGGCTGTGCATCGCGCTGCCGCACAAGGGCGTGCCGCAGCGCCTGGCCAAGCTCGCGGGCATCGCCCCCGAGCGCCTGCACGACACGCTCGCCGCGAGCGTCGGCAATGCCGGCGCGGCCCATCCGCTGCTGATGCTCGCGCATGCGCTGGGCGAGGCGGCACCGGGCCAGGTGCTGGTGCTGGTGGCCTTCGGGCAGGGCGTGGACGTGCTGGTGCTGCGCACCACCGAGGCGCTGCGCGCGCGGCCGCCGCGCACCGGCCCGCAGGGCTGGCTGGCGCGCGGCAGCGCCGAGCACAACTACATGAAGTTCCTGGTGTTCAACGACCTGTTGCCGCTGGAGCGCGGCATGCGCGCCGAGAACGACAAGCTCACGCCGCTGAGCGTGGAGTACCGCCACCGCAAGACGGTGCACGGCTTCGTCGGCGGCCGTTGCGGCGCCTGCGGCACCGCGCAGTGGCCGCGCACCGACATCTGCGTCAACCCGGCCTGCGGCGCCACCGGCACCCAGCAGGACCTGCCTTTCGCCGACACGCCGGCGCGCGTCATGACCTACACCGCCGACCGGCTGGCCTATTCGCCGAGCCCGCCGGCCTGCTACGGCATGGTGCAGTTCGAGGGCGGCGGCCGGCTGATGATGGATTTCACCGACGTGGACGAGCAGCAGCTCGCCGTCGGCCTGCCGATGCGCATGAGCTTCCGCATCAAGGCCGTCGACACCGCCCGCGGCTACGTCCGCTATTTCTGGAAGGCGGCCGTCGCAGGTCCGCAGGAGAACACGCATGGCAACGGGAATTCGTGACAAGGTCGTCATCCTCGGCATGGGCTGCTCGCGCTTCGGCGAGCGCTGGGACTGCAGCGCCGAGAACCTCGCGGTGGAGGCCTTCACCGAATGCCTGGCCGACGCGGGCATCGGCAAGGAGCAGTTGCAGGCCGCCTGGCTCGGCATGGGCATCGAGACCCAGCACCTGGGCAGCGGCGGCGTGCCGCTGGGCGTGACCTTGCGGCTGCCGAACATCCCGGTGTCGCGCGTGGAGAACTTCTGCGCCTCGGGCTCGGAGGCATTGCGCGGCGCGGCCTATGCGGTGGCGTCGGGCGCCTGCGACTTCGCGCTGGCCTTCGGCATCGAGAAGCTCAAGGACACCGGCTACGGCGGCCTGCCGCAGCGCCCGCGCGGCCCGTTCAACGACATGGTGTGGCCCAACATCAGCGCGCCGGGCTCGTTCGCGCAGCTGGCCAGCGCCTACCGCGCCAAGCACCGCATCGACGCGAAGGACCTCAAGCGCGCGATCGCCCACGTGTCGGTGAAGAGCCATGCCAACGCGGGCCGCAATCCCAAGGCCCACCTGCGCAACCCGATCACCATGGACGACGTCATCCACTCGCCGATGATCGCCGAGCCGCTGGGCCTGTACGACTGCTGCGGCGTGTCCGACGGCGCGGCCTGCGCCATCCTGACCACGCCCGACATCGCGCGCGGCCTGGGCAAGAAGGACCTGGTGGCGCTGAAGGCGCTGCAGCTCGCGGTCTCCAGCGGCAGCGAGGCCTCGTTCGACGACTGGGACGGCAGCTACTTCCAGACCACGCGCGTGGCCTCGGCGCGCGCCTACGAGGAGGCCGGCATCCGCCGCCCGCGCGAGCAGATCGACCTGCTCGAGGTGCACGACTGCTTCTCCATCACCGAGCTGGTGACCATGGAGGACATGCACATCTCGCCCGAGGGCCGCGCCTCGCACGACGTGCTCGACGGCTTCTACGACGCCGACGGCACCATGCCCTGCCAGATCGACGGCGGCCTCAAGTGCTTCGGCCATCCGATCGGCGCGACGGGCCTGCGCATGGCCTACGAGATGTACCTGCAGATGCAGGGCCGCGCCGGTGCCCGCCAGCGCAGCGACGACCCGTCCCTCGGCGTGATCCACAACCTGGGCGGCTTCCCCTGGCAGAACGTGTGCAGCGTGTCGGTGCTGGGCAAGTACGGCGCCTGACGCGGCGCCGGACGAAAAACACGAAGGAGACATACCGTGCTGATGGACGAATACCGATCGCCCTGGCGAACGCCCGAGGTCGAGCAGTTCCAGGAAACCGCGCGCCGCTTCTGGACGGCCGAGCTGATCCCCCACGTGGAACGCTGGGAGGCCCAGGGCCATATCGACCGCGGCGTGTGGAAGCGCCTGGGCGAGATGGGCTTCCTGCTGGCCGACCTGCCCTCCGGCTACGGCGGCGGCGATGGCGACTACGCGCACCTGGCCGCGCTGGTGGAGACCAGCGCCGCGTGCGGCTTCGGCCCGGGCTTCGGCCCGCACTACATCGTGGGCCACTACCTGCACCACTACGGCAGCGAGGCGCAGAAGCGGCGCTGGCTGCCGGGCATGGCCAGCGGCGACATCGTGGCCTCGATCGGCATGTCCGAGCCCGGCGCAGGCTCGGACCTGCAGGGCATCCGCACGCGGGCGCGGCGCGATGGCGAGCACTACGTGATCGACGGCTCGAAGACCTTCAACACCAACGGCCACCATGCCGACCTGGTGATGCTGGCGGTGAAGACCGACACGGCGCTGGGCGCGAAGGGCGTGTCGCTGCTGATGGTCGAGACGCGCGATCTCGCGGGCTTTCGCCGCGGCGCGCCGCTCGACAAGATCGGCCTGAAGGCGCAGGACACGGTGGAGCTGTTCTTCGACCAGGTGCGGGTGCCGGTGTCGAGCCTGCTGGGCACGGCCGAGGGGCAGGGCTTCGCGCAGATGATGTCGCAGCTGCCCTACGAGCGCATGCTGATCGGCATCCGCGCCGTCTGCAACATGGAGCGCGCGCTCGAGCTCACGCTGGCGCACGTGCACCAGCGCCAGGCCTTCGGGCAGCCGCTGTTCAAGCTGCAGAACACGCGCTTCGAGCTGGCCGAGATGAAGACCGAGGCCACGCTGGCACGGCTGTTCGTCGACCAGTGCATCGGCTGGCAGCAGGAGGGGCGGCTCGATGCGGCCACCGCCGCGATGGCCAAGTGGTGGGGCACGCAGAAGGAATGCGAGACCATCGACCGCTGCCTGCAGCTGTTCGGCGGCTACGGCTTCATGCGCGAGTACCCGATCGGGCGCATGTTCGTCGATTCGCGCGGCCAGAAGATCTACGGCGGCGCCAACGAGGTGATGAAGGAGATCATCGCCCGCCAGCTGGTGCCCCGATGAGCGCCGAGAACCACACCGGGAGCGGCCCGCTCGCGGGCCTGCGGGTGCTCGACATCGCGACCGTGCTGGCCGGCCCCTTCGCCGCCACCCTGCTGGCGGACTACGGCGCCGACGTGCTCAAGCTCGAGCTGCCCGGCAAGGGCGACGGCATGCGCGCCTTCCCGCCCTTCAAGGACGGCAAGAGCATCTGGTGGAAGGCGGCGCAGCGCGGCAAGCGTTTCGGCACGCTCGACCTGCGCCGGCCCCAGGGGCTCGCGCTCTTCAAGCAGCTGCTGCCGCAGTTCGACGTGCTGATCGAGAACTTCCGACCCGGCACGCTCGACCGCTGGGGCCTGGGCAAGGAGGTGCTGTGGGCGCTGAAGCCCAACCTCGTGATCCTGCGCGTCACCGGCTTCGGCCAGACCGGGCCCTATTCGGAACGGCCCGGCTTCGCGCGCATCTTCGAGGCCATGGGCGGGCTGACCACGGTCACCGGCCACGCGGACGGCGAGCCGATGCACGCGGGCGTGCCGCTGGGCGACTCGATCGGCGGGCTGTTCGGCGCCATCGGCATCCTGACCGCGCTGTGGCCGCGCGCGCGCGATCCCTCGCTGCCGGGCGAGGAGATCGACCTGTCGCTGACCGAGTGCATCACGCGGCTGCTGGACTTCATGCCCGGCGTCTACGAACAGCTCGGCACCGTGCCCACGCGCAGCGGCAACCGCAGCCCCTATTCGGCGCCCTCGGCCGTCTACCGCACGCGCGACGACCGCTGGGTGTCGATGGCGGGCTCGATCAACTCGATGTTCGCGAACAACTGCTGCGCCATCGGCCGGCCCGAGCTGATCGACGACCCGCGCTTCGCCGACAACGCGAGCCGCGTGGTGCACGAGCAGGAGCTCAACCGCATCTTCATCGACTGGTGCGCGGCGCGCGATCTCGAGGAGGTGCTGGCCGCCTTCGCGCAGGCCGGCGGCACGCTGGCGCCGATCTACGGCATCGACCAGGTGGTGAGCGACCCGCAGGTGCGCGCGCGGCGCTCGATCGTGCCGGTGCCCG
>NZ_JBZAYE010000254.1:0-9810 GCF_058244205.1 Variovorax sp. 20P10.2.4 | reverse complement strand
CCCTGTAATTCGGTTCACGCGTCATGGATGAAGGCCGCGAAGCCGTTGAAGAGGGTGGCCACGGCGCTTCAACCAGCCGGTGAAGCGCCAGCTGTCCTGCGCGTGAGCGCAGTCCCGCTTGCGCGCCGGAATGGGCAACCATCCATCCACCGCGGGGGTACCCCGCAGCACGAGGCAAGGCGAAGGATCGCAGGGCCTCGTCGTGTCTTGAAGCGCCGGTGCCGCGCGGATTGTAGGAGGCGAATCGTGCGCGGCCGGGTGCGGCCGCGCGGGCACTCAGAGGTCGGTGCGCAGGCGCCAGATCTCGGGGAACAGCACCACGTCGAGCATCTTGCGCAGGTAGCTCACGCCGCCCGTGCCGCCGGTGCCGCGCTTGAAGCCGATCACGCGTTCGACGGTGGTGACGTGGCGGAAGCGCCAGAGGCGGAAGGCATCCTCGATGTCGGTGAGTTTCTCGCCGAGCTGGTAGAGGTCCCAGTGCCGGTGCGGCTCGCGGTAGACCTGCAGCCAGGCGGCCTCGACGCCGTCGCTGGCCTCGTAGGGCTGGGTCCAGTCGCGCTCGAGGCGGTCGGCGGGCACGTCCAGGCCGTGGCGCGCGAGCAGGCGCAGCGACTCGTCGTAGAGCGAGGGCGAACGCCAGGCGGCTTCGACCTGGGCCAGCAGGTCGGGGCGGTGCGCATGCGGCTTGAGCATGGCGGGGTTCTTGTTGCCGAGCGCGAACTCGATGCAGCGGTACTGCGCGCTCTGGAAGCCGCTCGAGCTCGCGAGGTAGGGCCGCATCGCGGTGTATTCGGGCGGCGTCATGGTCGACAGCACGGTCCAGGCACCGACCAGCTGTTCCATGATGCGGCTCACGCGCGCCAGCATCTTGAAGGCATCGGGCAACTGCTCGCTTGCGATGCAGGCGGTGGCGGCGCGCAGTTCGTGCAGCATCAGCTTCATCCAGAGCTCGCTGGTCTGGTGCTGCACGATGAACAGCATCTCGTCGTGCGCGGGCGAGAGCGGATGCTGGGCGTTGAGGATCTCGTCGAGATGCAGGTAGTCGCCGTAGCTCATCGACGCGCTGAAATCCAGCTGCGCCTTCTCTTCGTGGACGATGTCTTCGGGGCGCTTCTCGGTGCTCATGTCACTGCGTTCTTGCGGTTGAATTCGGGGCGTCGCCACTCGCCGGTCTCGAGCACCTGCACCAGCTGTTCGACGGAGTTCCAGACGTCCTCGAAGCCGAGGTACAGCGGCGTGAAGCCGAAGCGCAGGATGTCGGGCATCTGCGCGTCGCCGGCGCGGAAGTCGCCGATCACGTTGCGCGCGATCAGCGCCTGCACGATCGCATAGGCACCTTCGTCGCGGCTCAGGCACACCTGCGAGCCGCGGCGCGCATGCTCGCGCGGCGTGACCAGCGACAGGCCGTGGCCCGCGCAGCGCTCCTCGACCAGCGCGATGAACAGGTCGGTGAGTGCGAGCGACTTGGCGCGCAGCGCGCCCATGCCGCCGCGCTCGCCGTCGAAGGGCTCGGCCGCGAGCACGGTGTCGAGGCCGCATTCGAGCGCCGACAGCGAGACGATCGGCTGCGTGCCGCAGAGGTAGCGCGCCACGCCCGGCGCGGGCCGGTAGTGCGGCGTGAACTCGAACGGCGCCGCATGGCCCCACCAGCCCGACAGCGGCTGCTCGAAGCGGCCGGCATGGCGCGTGTGCACCCAGGCGAAGGCCGGCGCGCCGGGGCCGCCGTTGAGGTACTTGTAGCCGCAGCCGATGGCGTAGTCGGCCTCGGCCTCGTTGAGCGCCACCGGCACCGCGCCCGCGCTGTGGGCCAGGTCCCAGACCGCGAGCGCGCCGGCCTCGTGCGCGGCGGCGGTGATGGCCTTCATGTCGTGCATGGCGCCGGTGCGGTAGTTGACGTGCGTGAGCATCAGCACCGCGACCTCGTCGGTCAGCGCGCCGGGCAGCTCGTCGGCCTCGATCAGCTTGAGCGTGAAGCCTCGCTCGCGGCACAGCGACTCGGCGATGTAGAGGTCGGTCGGGAAGTTGCTGCGCTCGCTCACCACCAGCTTGCGGCCGCTGTCCTTCTGCTGCGAGAGCGCGGCGAACAGCACCTTGTAGAGGTTGACCGAGGTGCTGTCGGTGCACACCACCTCGCCGGGCGCGGCGCCGACCAAGCGCGCGACCTTGTCGCCCAGGCGCTGCGGCAGGTCGAACCAGCTCGCGGTGTTCCAGGAGCGGATCAGGCCTTCGCCCCATTCCCTGGCCACCACTTCGGCGATGCGCGCGGGCGCGGCCTTGGGCAGCACGCCGAGCGAGTTGCCGTCGAGGTAGATCACGCCTTCGGGCAGCGTGAACTGGTCGCGCAGGGCGCGCAGCGGGTCTTGCGCGTCGAGCGCGCGGCAGTCTTCGAGGGTGGTCGTCATGGGTCTTGGCGGATCAAAGCTCGCGCAGCACGGCGCGAACGGGGGAGGCATCGGCGCTCACCAGCCTGAGCGGCAGCGCGATGAGTTCGTAGTCGCCCTCGGGCACCTCGTCGAGCACGAGGTTCTCGAGCACGCGCAGGCCGCGGCGGCGGATCGCCTGGTGGCTGTCGAGGGTCTTGCTGTCGGCCGGGTCGATGCTCGCGGTGTCGATGCCGATGAGCTTCACGCCCATGGCCGCGAGGCGCTCGACCGTGGACGGCGCATAGGCGGCGAGCTGGCCGTCCCAGCGATCGACCGGCATGGCGGCATAGGTGCGCACCAACACCCGCGGCGGCAGCTGGCTCGTGATCGCGTGGGCGATGTGCGCCCATTCGACCAGCGGGCTGCGGCCGATGGCGTGGATCACGCGGCAGGGGCCGATGAAGGCGTCGAGCGAGACGTCGCCGATGGTCGCGCCCTCGGGGTCGTAGTGCAGCGGCGCATCGGCGTGCGAGCCCACGTGCGGCGACATCGTGATCGCGCTCACGTTGACCGGGCAGCCCGGCCCGATGGTGGCGCACCACTGTTGCGTATAGGGCGTGTCGCCCGGAAACACCGGGCTGCCCGCGTGCACGGGGGCGGAGATGTCCCAGAGTCGGCGTGGTGCGGTCATGGTGGCTAGATCGGTGTCACGAAGCGGTGTCACGAAGGGTGGGGTTCGGGTGGCAACAATGCCGGTGGGCCGAGGCAGCCAGTGTGGGCTGGATGCCGGCTTGCCACAAGCCGTTGCGTGCAGCCGGATGCTATTCGCAAGAGTTGCTTGAAGTCGAGAAGTTATCCATGGGTTCGAATGAAATTGGATAATCCATTCTCAAACGACCGATTCTGGAAAAAATCATGCAAGCCGACCTCGATCGCACCGACCTCCAGCTGCTGCGCGCGCTGCAGGACAACGCCCGCCTGACCTCGGGCGAGCTCGCGCAGATGGCGCACCTGTCGCAGTCGCCGTGCTGGCGGCGCGTGAAGAAGCTCGAGGACGACGGCGTGATCGGCGGCTACCACGCGGGCCTGAACCGGCGCGCGCTGGGCTTCGGCGTGATGGCCTTCGTGATGGTGGGCATCGACCACCAGACCGAGATCTCGTCGCGCGCCTTCGAGGACGCGGTCTGCGCCATTCCCGAGGTCGTGATGTTCCACGGCATCTCTGGGCCCGAGGACTTCATTCTGGTGGTGGTGGCGAAGGACCTCGACGCCTACTCGGAGCTGCTGCAGCGCAAGCTGCACCGCCTGCCGGGCGTGCGCCACGTGCAGACCTATTTCTCGCTGCAGGAATTCAAGGGCCGCGTGGGCGGCCTGCCGGTGCCGGCGACCTGATCAGTGCAGGGTGTCGGGCAGCGCGCCGAGCCCGTGCCGCAGCCGCGCGCGCTGGCAGGCATCGCTGCCGGCCTGCAGCTCATGGCAGGGATTGGGCCGCCACTCGTAGATGCCGCAGGCCACCGACTGGCCGATCTTGCCCGTGAGGGCCGCGCAGCGCGCGGGCGTGTGGTCGGTGCCGCGCATGCGGCACAGCGCGTCGTTGACCTCGACGGCCAGGCCCGAAGGCACCCGGCCGCCGTTGTCGTCGAGCTCGTGCACGCTGAAGTCGACGCGGTAGCTGGCGCAGCAGGCGCCGCATTGCTGGCAGGCGTTCATGGCGGGCTGTGCGTCGAAGGAGGCGAGGGAAGGGGCGCTCAGAGCCTGCCGAGCAGCAGGAACTCCATCAGCGCCTTCTGCGCATGCAGGCGGTTCTCGGCCTCGTCCCAGACCACCGACTGCGGGCCGTCGATGACCTCGGCCTGCACTTCCTCGCCGCGGTGCGCGGGCAGGCAGTGCATGAACAGCGCGTCGGGCTGGGCCACGCGCATCATCTCCTCGTCCACGCACCAGTCGGCGAAGGCCTTGCGGCGCGCCTCGTTCTCGGCCTCGTAGCCCATGCTGGTCCAGACGTCGGTGGTCACGAGGTCGGCGCCGCGGCAGGCTTCCATCGGGTCCTTGTAGACCTTGTAGCTGTCGCCCGAGCGGATGCCGGCGATCGACTGGTCGACCTCGTAGCCGCTGGGCGTGCTCACGTGCACGGTGAAGCCGAGGATCTCGGCGGCCTGCAGCCAGGTGTTGGCCATGTTGTTGCCGTCGCCCACCCAGGCCACGGTCTTGCCCTGGATCGAGCCGCGGTGCTCGATGTAGGTGAAGATGTCCGCGAGGATCTGGCAGGGATGGAACTCGTTGGTCAGGCCGTTGATGACCGGCACGCGCGAATGCGCGGCGAAGGCATCGATCTTGGTCTGCTCGTAGGTGCGGATCATCACCAGGTCGACCATGCGGCTGATGACCTTGGCGCTGTCCTCGATCGGCTCGGCGCGGCCGAGCTGGCTGTCGCCCGTGGTCAGGTGCACCACGCTGCCGCCGAGCTGGTACATGCCGGCCTCGAAGCTCACGCGGGTGCGCGTGCTGGCCTTCTCGAAGATCATGGCCAGCGTGCGGTCGGTCAGCGGCTGGTGCTTCTCGTAGGTCTTGAACTTCTTCTTGATGACCGCCATGCGGTCGAACAGGTAGGTGTACTCGTCGGCCGAGAAGTCCGAGAACTGCAGGTAGTGGCGGATGGCTGGCGTCGCGCTGGCACTCGTCATTTGGGGGCGGGCTCCGAGAGGAAGGTCTTCACGATCGGCGCGAGGATGGCGACGATCTCGTCGGCCTCGGCGATGCTCAGGATCAGCGGCGGCACCAGGCGGATCACGCTGTCGGCGGTCACGCTCAGCAGCAGGCCGGCATCGCAGGCGCGGTTGAGGATCGCGCCGCAGGGACGGTCGAGCTCGATGCCCAGCATCAGGCCCTGGCCGCGCACTTCCTTCACGCCGGGCAGGCCGCCCAGTTCGCGCTCGAGCGCGGCCTTCAGGTGGGCGCCGACGTTGGCGGCGTTCTCGAGCAGCTTCTGCTCTTCCATGATGCGGATGGTCTCGATGCCGGCGCGCATGGCGAGCGGGTTGCCGCCGAAGGTGGTGCCGTGGTTGCCGGGGCCGAAGATGTTGGCGGCCTTGGGGCCGGCCACCACGGCGCCGATCGGCACGCCCGAGCCCAGGCCCTTGGCCAGCGGCATGACGTCGGGCAAGATTCCGGCCCACTGGTGGGCGAACCACTTGCCGGTGCGGCCCATGCCGCACTGCACCTCGTCGATCATCATCAGCCAGTCGCGCTCGTCGCACAGCGCGCGCACCTGCTTCAGGTACTCGATGCGCATCGGGTGGATGCCGCCTTCGCCCTGGATGGTCTCGAAGAACACGGCGACCACGTTGGGGTTGCCCTCGGTGGCCTTCTTCAGGGCCTCGATGTCGTTGAGCGGCACGCGGATGAAGCCCTCGACCAGCGGGCCGAAGCCCTTCTGCACCTTGGGATTGCCGGTGGCCGACAGGGTGGCGATGCTGCGGCCATGGAAGGCGGCTTCATAGACCACGATCTCGGGGCGCTCGATGCCCTTGTCGTGGCCGAACTTGCGCGCCAGCTTCAGGGCGGCTTCGTTGGCTTCGAGGCCGGTGCAGCAGAAGAAGGCGTTGGTCAGGCCCGAGATCTCGGTCAGCTTGGTGGCGAGCTTTTCCTGGCCGGTCACGTGGTAGTAGTTGGAGCTGTGGATCAGCTTGCTGACCTGGTCCTGCAGCGCGGGCACCAGCTCGGGATGGTTGTGGCCCAGCGTGTTGACGGCGATGCCGCCGAGGCCGTCGAGGTAGGCGCGGCCGTTCGTGTCCCAGACTCGGCAACCCTGACCGTGCGACAGCGCGATCGGAAGGCGGCCGTAGGTGTTCATGACGTGGGGCGAGGTGGGCTCGACGGTAGCGCTCATTCGGTTCTCCAGTAAGGGAAGGCGGATTCTAGGCGGCGAGTTTGACGCTGGCGTTGAGGATTCCGCATCACAGCAATGCCCTGCGGCGGGTGGAAGGCGGGAGGGCGCGGATAGAATCCTTGCTGCACCGCAACAGCTCGCTACGGCTCGCGGTCGCCTCTTCCCAAACGATGATTTCCCCCACCGCCACCGAGATCTTCATCCAAGGCATCACGCACGACGGCCGCACCTTTCGCCCGAGCGACTGGGCCGAGCGGCTGGCCGGCGTGATGTGCTCCTTCCGGCCCGGCGGGGCCTATCCGGGCAGCCACCTGAGCTATTCGCCGTGGTGCGTGCCGACCACCATCAATGGCGTGAAATGCGTGGTGGTGAACAGCGCGCTGCGCGAGGCCGAACCCATGGCCTGGGACTTCTGCGTGAACTTCGCGCGCGACAACGACCTGCAGGTGGCCGAGGCCTGCCTGGTGCCCGATCCGGACCACCAACACAAGGACGGGCTCCAGCGGACCCCGCCGACGCCGGTCAAGAAGCCCTGAGCGGTCGACCGCTTTTCCTTTTTCGACAAACCGTTCGCCCATGAAAAAACCGCCCGAAGGCGGTTTTTCACTTTGCTGCAGCGCACCCCGATCAAACGGCGGACCGGTGCGAACCGGTCCGGGCTTGCCTGACAGGTGTCAGGCGGCGGCCTTTTCAGGCGCGAGGGCCAGGGCCTTGACCTTGGCCGACAGGCGGCTCTTGTCGCGAGCAGCCTTGTTCTTGTGGAAGATGCCCTTGTCGGCGACCGTGTCGACGATGCTCTGGGCCTTGGCGAACAGCTCGGTCGCCTTGGTCTTGTCGCCGGCCAGAACAGCCTTTTCGACGTTCTTGACGGCGGTGCGGTACTTCGAGCGCAGCGAGGTGTTCGCTGCGTTCAGCTTGGTGTCCTGGCGGACGCGCTTGCGGCCCGACGCCAGGCGCGGGTTCTTCTTCTTGGGCTTGGTAGATGCCATGGTAGTGTTCTCTCAGTGTCTGAGGATGATGCAGCAAAGCCCTCCATTATAGGCCGGGTGCGGAAATCTGGCCAGAACCGCCATTTCACGGGCTTTGCGGGGCCTACACTCCCCCCGTGTCGCTGCTCAAATCCGCCTCCACCGTCTCCCTGCTGACCCTCGCCTCGCGCATCACCGGCCTCGTGCGCGACGTGCTGTTCGCCTCGGTGTTCGGCGTCAGCGCGCTGACCGACGCCTTCAACGTCGCCTTCCGCATTCCGAACCTGTTCCGTCGGGTTTTCGGCGAGGGGGCGTTCAGCCAGGCCTTCGTGCCGGTGCTGGCGGCCACCCGCACCGAGCGCGGCGATGCTGGCGCCAAGGAACTGGTCGACCATGTCGCCACGCTGTTGACCTGGATGCTGGTGCTGGTGTGCGTGGCCGGCGTGGTCGGCGCGCCGTGGCTGGTCTGGGCCATGGCCAGCGGCCTCGCGGGCTTCGATGCCGCGGTGGTCATGACGCGCTGGATGTTCCCCTACATCGGCTTCATGTCGCTGGTGGCGCTGGCCGGCGGCATTCTCAACACCTGGCGCAAGTTCGCGGTGCCGGCCGCCTCGCCGGTGCTGCTCAACATCGCGCTGATCCTGTCGATCCTGTTCGGCGCGCCGCTGTTCCGGCGCTGGGGCATCGAGCCGATCTATGCCCAGTGCGTGGGCGTGATGGTGGGCGGGGTGCTGCAACTGGCGCTGCAACTGCCCGCGCTGCGCAAGCTGGGGCTGCTGCCGCGCATCGGCGCGAGCTTCAAGGCGCTGCGCACGGCGTGGTCGGACCCCGACACGCGCAAGATCGCGCGCCTCATGCTGCCCGCGCTGCTCGGCGTGAGCGTGGCGCAGATCTCGCTGCTGATCAACACGCAGATCGCCTCGCACCTGGCCACCGGCAGCGTGACCTGGGTCACCAATGCCGACCGGCTGATGGAGTTCCCGACCGCCATGCTGGGCGTGGCGCTGGGCGTGGTGCTGATGCCGCAGCTGGCCGGCGCGCGCGCGGCCAAGGACGACGCGCGCTATTCGTCGCTGCTCGACTGGGGCCTGCGCCTGGTGCTGCTGCTCGCGGCGCCGTGCGCGGTGGCGCTGCTGCTGTTCTCGCAGCCGCTGGTGGCGGTGCTGTTCCACAACGGCGCCTATGGCGGCGAGGACGTGCGCCGCACCACCGTCGCGCTGATGGGCTATGGCGTCGGCCTGGTCGGCATCGTGGCCATCAAGGTGCTCGCGCCCGGCTATTACGCCAAGCACGACACGCGCACGCCGATGCTGATCGCGGTCGGCGTGCTGATCCTGACCCAGGTGCTCAACCTGTTCCTGGTACCGGTGCTGCAGCACGCGGCGCTGACCCTGACCATCGGCATCGGCGCGCTGGTCAACGCGAGCTGGCTGCTGGCGGGCCTGATCCGCCGCGGCAGCTACAAGCCCGAGCCCGGCTGGGGCCGCTTCGCGCTGCAGGTGCTCGCAGGCTCGCTGGTGCTGGCCGCGCTGCTGGCCTGGGCCTCGGGGCATTTCGACTGGATCGGCCTGCGCGAGCAGCGCTTCTGGCGCATCGGCCTGCTCGCGATGCTGGTGACCGGCGCCGCGCTGCTCTATTTCGCGGTGCTGGCCGCCGCCGGCGTGCGGCTGCGCAGCTTCATGCGGCGCTGAGCCCCCGACGATCGGCAGTGCCGTAGGCCTTGGCAATCCGCATGTCCCCCGCCTTGACGCTGCCGGCCCCGCTCCTCTACAAAGCCACATGACGACGTTCAGCTTCCAGGTCCCCACCGCACTCGAGTATTTCGAGTCGCTCGTGCAGAGCGACGACCAGTTCCCGCTGCTCGAAGCCGCCGCCAGCATCGCGCAGGACGAGTACCCCGACCTCGACGTCCAGCAGGTGCTCGGCGACGTCGACCAGTTGCTGGCCCGCCTCAAGCGCCGCCTGCCGTCCGACGCCGCGCCGCTCGCGCGGCTGCGCGCGCTCAACCAGTTCTTCTTCAACGACCTGAACTTCGGCGGCAACGTCAACGACTACTACGACCCCGACAACAGCTATCTCAACGCGGTGCTGCGCACGCGCCGCGGCATCCCGATCTCGCTCGCGGTGCTGTGGATGGAGCTGGCGCAGGGCCTGGGGCTGCAGGCGCGCGGCATCGGTTTCCCGGGGCACTTCATGCTCAAGGTGACGCTGCCCAAGGGGCAGGTGGTGATCGATCCCTTCACCGGCAAGTCGCTCTCGCGCGAGGAGCTCAGCGAGCGGCTCGAGCCCTACAAGCGCGGCAACGGCCTGGTCGGCGAATTCGACGTGCCGCTGGGCCTGTACCTGCAGCCCGCGAGCTCGCGCGAGATCATCGGCCGCATGCTGCGCAACCTGAAGGAAGTGCACCGCGCGCAGGAGGACTGGCAGCGGCTCATCGCCGTGCTCGACCGCATCATTGCGCTGCTGCCCGAGGCCTGGGGCGAGTACCGCGACCGCGGCATCGCCCATGCCGAGCAGGGCAGCACGGCCGCCGCGGTGCGCGACCTCGAGGCCTACCTGGCCCATGCCGAGGACGCACTCGACATCGACG
>NZ_JBZAYE010000253.1:0-9839 GCF_058244205.1 Variovorax sp. 20P10.2.4 | reverse complement strand
GCTGCCCAGCGGCTTCGTCACGCCGGCCAAGGCCGATCCGCGCGGGTCCGAGGCGGTGCCGCTGGCCGGCAGCGGCCAGCATCCGCCGTTCGACGTCAACGCCGTGCGGCGCGACTTCCCGATCCTGCAGGAGCGCGTGAACGGCAGACAGCTCGTGTGGTTCGACAACGCGGCCACCACGCACAAGCCGCAGTCGGTGATCGACCGCATCGCCCACTTCTACGCGCACGAGAACTCGAACATCCACCGCGCGGCGCACGAGCTGGCCGCGCGCGCCACCGACGCCTACGAAGGCGCGCGGGAGCGCGTGCGCAAGTTCATCAACGCGCCCGAGGTGGAAGAAGTGATCTTCGTGCGCGGCACCACCGAGGCCATCAACCTGGTGGCCAAGAGCTGGGGCGGCCAGCACGTGGGCGAGGGCGACGAGATCATCGTCTCGAACCTCGAGCACCACGCCAACATCGTGCCGTGGCAGCAGCTCGCCGCCGCCAAGGGCGCGAAGCTGCGCGTGATCCCGGTCGACGACTCGGGCCAGGTGCTGCTCGACGAGTACCGCAAGCTGCTCAACGACCGCACCAGGATCGTCGCCGTCACCCAGGTGTCGAACGCGCTCGGCACCGTGGTGCCGGTGAAGGAGATCGTGGAACTCGCGCACCGCGCGGGCGCCCGGGCACTGGTCGACGGCGCGCAGTCGGTCTCGCACATGCGCGTGGACGTGCAGGACATCGGCGCCGACTTCTTCGTGTTCTCGGGCCACAAGGTGTTCGGGCCTACCGGCATCGGCGTGGTGTGGGGCAAGCGCGAGGTGCTCGAGGACATGCCGCCATGGCAGGGCGGCGGCAACATGATCGCCGACGTGACCTTCGAGAAGACCGTGTTCCAGCCCATCCCGAACAAGTTCGAGGCCGGCACCGGCAACATCGCCGACGCGGTGGGCCTGGGCGCGGCGATCGACTACGTCAACAAGGTCGGCATCGAGAACATCGCGCGCTACGAGCACGACCTGCTGGTCTACGGCATGGCGCAGCTCGGCGCGATTCCCGGCGTGCGGCTGATCGGCACCGCGGCTGACAAGGCCAGCGTGATGTCCTTCGTGATCGACGGCTACAGCACCGAGGAGGTGGGCCAGGCGCTCAACGAGGAAGGCATCGCGGTGCGCACGGGCCACCATTGCGCGCAGCCGATCCTGCGCCGCTTCGGCGTCGAGACCACGGTGCGGCCCTCGCTGGCCTTCTACAACACCTTCGACGAGATCGACCGGCTCGTGGCGGTGGTGAGAAGGCTCGCGGGCCAGCGGCGCGCGGGCTAGTTCGACGACCCGAGGTGCTGCCTGAAGAAGGTCAGCACCTCGGCGTTGAAGGCCGCATGGAAGGCCGTGCGGTCGAAGTCCGGGCCGTCGCGGCAGATCTCCGGATTCGCCGCGAGCTGCGCGGCGGAGCAGGGCGCGAGAAAGCCGAAATGGCCGGCCTTGTCGGCCACGCGCCAGTCCGGGGCCGTCGGCAGGTTGCGCCGCACGGCCGCCACGTTGTCGGGCGTGACGCCGTCGCCCCCGTATGCCGAGGCCCAGAGCTGCACCGGCACCTTCACCTGTTTCAGGCTCTCGGCATCGAACAGCATGCTGAGCGGATCGGCGATCACCGCGGCCTTGATGCGCTCGTCGTGCGCCAGCGGTGCCGCGAGCAGCGCGCGAAAGCGCTGCCGCATGGCCGTGCAGGCCGGGCCCTGCGGCGCCGCGCTGCAGGGCGATCCGGGCAGCGGCGGCAGCTTCTCGAAATCGGGCCGCGCGCCGATCAGCACCAGGCCCGTGTAGCCGCCGCGCGAGAAGCCGTAGAAGCCGACCTTGCCGGCCGCGAGCTGCGCATGCGCGGGCCAGCGCGCGAGCATGTGGTCGACCAGGCGGCGGATGTCGGTGGTGCGCGTCGCGAGCGCCACGATGCTGTCCTCGGGGCCGCCGCGGATGCGGAAGTTGTCGTCCGAGTGGTTGATCGCGGCGACCACGAAGCCCGCGTTCGCCAGCGCCTCGGCCGTGTCGTGGTGGCCGAGGAAGGAGCCGCCGTAGCCGTGCGACAGCACCACCAGCGGCAGCCGCTCGCCCGCGATCGGGCAGTCGCGCACGCCGGGCAGGGTGTTGCGCTCGAGCTGGACCTGGCCATCGGGCGCGGCGCAGGGCGTCCATACCGCGCCGCGCAGCGCCGGGCCATCGGCATCGGCCGGTATCTCGAGGGTGCTGAAACCGGCGGCCTGGGCGCAGGCCGCCCACAGGCCGAGCGCGAGGGGAAGAAGGTAGCGAAGCAGGTTCATGGCGGCAGTGAATGCCGGGATCAGCCGGCGGGACGGATCGGAATCAGCAGGTCGGTGCGCAACGCGGCCGGTGCGACCTGGCGCGGCGAGTTCAGGTAGTGCTCGAGCGTGGGCCGGTCGTCGGGTTCGTAGCCGCTACCAGGCAGCCAGCGTGCGTAGAGCGCGTAGACGGCGGCGTTGATGCGCGTGTAGGGGCCGGCAAGCGTGTGCACCGCGTAGAGGCCGCCCGGCATGTCGAAGGCCTCGATCTCCGCGTCGTCGGCCGGCCAGGGATCGGGCGAGGCCGCCGCCACGTAGTAGCGGAAATCCGGCCGCGCCTCGGGATTGCCACAGGAGATGCCGAACCAGCCCGACACCCGGCGCGGGCCCAGCCGGGCGCGCAGCCGCCGGTGCGTGTGCGGGATGGTGGAGGCCGGCCCGTGATGGCGCAGCGCATGCACCGGCTGCGCCGGGCGCTCGACGATCCGCACGGCGGGCGGCGCCTCGTCGTTGCGGTCCCGCGCCGCGGGCATCGCATCGAGCACCACCGCGTGCATCTGCTGCTGGAATTCGCGCGGCGACTGCCCGGTGAACTGGCCGAAGGCGCGCGTGAAGGCCTGCGGGCTCTCGTAGCCCACGGCCAGCGCCACGTCCGTGATGCTCTGGCCGCCGCGCACGAGCAGCCGCGTGGCCATGGCGAGCCGCACGCGCCGCACCGTGGCGGCCACCGTCTCGCCCGCGACGCTCTGGTAGATGCGGTGGAAGTGGAAGGGCGAGAAATGCGCGAGCGCCGCGAGGTCCTCGAGCCGGTGGTCGGCCATCGGGTCGGCCACGATGGCCGCGACGGCGCGCGCCACGCGTTCGCGGTAGTCGTGTTCGGCGCGGGGGGCGGTCATGTCCCGCAGTGTGCCGCCGGGCGGCGGCGGCCGCTTAGCCGACTTTGCGGAGTCCGCGACGCACAGGCTATGCTTTGCGGTCGTCGACAACGTAGCCTGTCCCTCGCATGTCCCAGCCTCCCGTTTCCACTCCCGCATCCTCGGTCACCGACGAATCCTGCGACGTGCTCGTCGTGGGCGGCGGCCCCGCCGGCTCCACCGTGGCCGCGCTGCTCGCCCAGCAGGGCCGCAAGGTGGTGCTGCTCGAGAAGGCGCAGCACCCGCGCTTCCACATCGGCGAATCGCTGCTGCCGGCCAATGTCGAGCTGTTCGACAAGCTCGGCGTGCGCGACCAGGTCGAGAAGATCGGCATGCCGAAGTTCGGCATCGAGTTCGTCTCGCCCGAGCACGAGCACCGCAGCTACGTCGACTTCGCCGAGGGCTGGGACAAGTCGCTCGACTCGGCCTGGCAGGTGCGCCGCTCGGAGCTCGACGAGCTGCTGTTCCGCAACGCCGCGGCGCGCGGTGCCGAGGCGATCGAGGGCTGCCGGGTGCGCGACGTGAGCTTCGACGCCGACGGCGCCACGGTGCGCACGCAGATGGACGACGGCGAGCGCCGCAGCTGGCGCGCGCGCTTCGTGGTCGATGCGACCGGTCGCGACACCCTGCTGGCCAACCAGTTCCGCTGCAAGGAGAAGAACCCCGAGCACAACAGCACCGCGCTGTTCGGCCATTTCCGCAACGCGAAGCGGCTCGAGGGCCGCAAGGAAGGCAACATCAGCATCTGCTGGTTCCCGCACGGCTGGTTCTGGTTCATCCCGCTGGCCGACGGCACCACCAGCGTGGGCGCGGTCTGCTGGCCCTACTACCTGAAGTCGCGCGAGAAGCCGCTCAAGGACTTCTTCTACGACACCATCGCGCTGTGCCCGGTGCTGGTCGAGCGCCTGAAGGACGCCGAGCTGGTCGACGACGCCGTGCACGCCACCGGCAATTTCTCGTACGCCAGCACCCATGCCACCGGCGACCGCTACCTGCTGCTGGGCGACGCCTTCGCCTTCATCGACCCGATGTTCTCCTCGGGCGTCTACCTCGCGATGCACAGCGCCTTCGACGGCGCCGAGGCCGTGGCCAAGGCACTCGACCGCCCGATGGAGTACGCGGGCGCGCGCGCCGACTTCGAGGCCATGATGCGCAAGGGCCCGCGCGAGTACTCGTGGTTCATCTACCGCGTGACCAACCCGACGATCCGCGAGATGTTCATGTACCCGGGCAATCCCTTCCGCGTGAAGGAGGGCCTGATGTCGCTGCTGGCCGGCGACATCTACCGCGGCACGCCGTTCTGGCGCGCGCTGGGCATGTTCAAGGTGCTGTACTACTTCATCTCGGCAATGCATCCGCGCCGTACCTGGGCCGGGTGGAAGCGGCACCGCGTCAACATCCAGGACATGGGGATGTTGAAGGGGGAGACGATCCTCAAGTCGGATTGACGGGGCGGTCGTGCTCGCCTTTGCCATTCAGCGGGGCGGCCCCGTGAATAGCAAGGTGAATAGATAAATCGCGCGGCTTCACGCGGCTTCACGCGGGTTTTCGCTGGGGAAACCCGGGAAGCTGAATGGATTCGTGAATAGATACTCGGCGCGCGCCGGCCAGAGGCTCAGTTCGCCGCGCCCTGCGCGCGGGCGCGCTGCACCTCGTAGGCCTTGAGGTGCACATAGGCGATGCGCAGCACCGAGGGCACGGCGGGCGCCGGCTGCGGCGCGCGGCTCAGCAGGTCGCCGAGGATGTGGTCGGCCTCGACGGCGCCGCCACGCGCGAGGTCCTTGTACATCGAGGCGGTGATCGGCGAGCCGGCCGCGGTCATGAAGGCATGGCCGCGCTCGATGGCGCCGGGGCGCACCGCGAAGCCGTTGTGGGCGGCGATGGCGGCGCATTCGTCGAACAGGGCCAGCGCCACGTCCTGGCCGCCCGCGGCGACCACGTCGCCGATGGCGCCGCGCATCAGGCTGGTGAGGCCGGCGATCGAGGCGATGAAGACCCACTTCTCCCACATGTCCTGCAAGACGTTGTCGCTGGCCTTGGCCTCGAAGCCGGCGCCCTCGAACTGCTGCTGGATCGCCTGGATGCGCGGCGGGATGCCGCCCGCGCGGTCGCCGTAGGTGAGGCCGTGCGAATCGTTGAGGTGCAGCACGCGGCCCTCGTCGTCGAGCGTGGCCGAGATCAGGCACAGGCCGCCGAGCACGCGCGCCTCGCCGAAGCGCTCGACCAGGGCGTCGATGTGCTGCATGCCGTTGAGCAGCGGCAGGATCATCGTCTCGGGGCCGACGGCGGGCGCGAACGAGTCCATGGTCGAGGCCAGGTCGTAGGCCTTGCTGCCGACCACGACCACGTCGTAGGGGCCGCCGATGTTCTCGGCCGACACGTGGGGCGGCGAGGGAATGTGCAGGTTGCCCTGCGGGCTCTGGATCACGAGGCCGGTGGCCGCGATCTGCGCCGCGCGCCGCGCGCGCAGCAGGAAAGTGACGTCGCGTCCCGCCGCCAGCAGGCGGCCACCGAAATAACCACCGAGTGCGCCGGCACCCACCACCAGAAATCTCATCGCGCTTGCTCCTGAATCAGACAAAGAACCGGCGGCGATGATGCCCAAGAACGCGCAAGGCTGCTCTACGCCACCGGCTTCTCCAGCAGCCGCTGGCGGGCAAAGGGCGACAGGTCGAGCGTGCTCGCGCGCCCCAGCACATGATCGGCGATGGCATCGCCGAGCCCGGCCGAGTGCTTGAAGCCATGGCCCGAGCAGGCCGAGACCACCAGCACGCCGGGCAGGCCGTCGAGCGCGTCGATGACGAAGCGGCGGTCGGGCGTCACGGTGTACATGCAGGCGCGCGCCTTGAGCGCGCGGCCCTCGATCTGCGGGAAGCGCCCGGCCACGCGCTCGCGGAACATCGCGGCGCTTTCCTCGGGCCGCACGCTGCGGTCGATGGCGTCGGGCGTGGTGGCCTCCACGTACTGCTCGGTCGCGACCTTGAGCGCGGGTTGCGCGGGGTCGGAGGACGGAAAGCCGTACATGTAGTCCTCGGGCCCGTCGCCGAACATCCAGATGAAGACCGGGAAGCGGCCGGGCGCGAAGTCGGCGGCGGCCGAGCCGGTGTCGAACCAGTGCATGACCTGGCGGTGCACCGAGAAGTCGCGCTGCCAGTCGGCGCGCGCCTGCCGGCCCAGGAACTCGGGCAGCCAGGCACCGGCCGCGACCACGACGCGCCCGGCCTCGAAGCTCGCTGTTTCGGTGCGCACGCGCACGGTGTCGCCGTTGCCCACGGGCTCGACGGCCAGCACCTTCTCGCCGGTGCGGATCTGCGCGCCCGCGGCGCGCGCCACCGCGAGCTGGGCCTCGATCGCTGCCTCGGGCCGCACGAAGCCGGCCTCGCGCTCGTGGTAGCCGATCTCGTCGCCCTGCAGCTGGAACTGCGGGAAGCGCGCGCGGATGCCGGCCGCGTCGAGCACCTCGTGCGCGATGCCGAAGCGCTCGGCGCAGGCGATGGTGCGGCGCACGAAGTCGGGCTTGCCGTGGTGCTCGGCCACGCGGCCCCGCGGTGCCAGCACCAGGCCGCCGGTGGCGGTCATCAGCGAACGGCCGGTGCGCGCCTCAAGTTCGCGCCAGATGGCGTGCGAGCGCTGCACGAAGGGCACGCACTCGTCGCCTTCGCCGATCGCGAGCCGCGTGATGCGCGAATCGCCGTGCGAGGAGCCGAGCTCGTGCGGCGGCGCGAACTGGTCGATGCCGAGCACGCGCGCGCCGCGTTGCGAGAGCTGGTGGAGCGTGGCGGCACCGAGGGCGCCGAGGCCGATGACGATGACGTCGTGATGGGAGCTGGAAGTCAAGGCGGACAGGGTGTCAGACGAGGTTCAGGTCCAGGAAGGCGTCCTTCACCTCGATCGGTTTGGGAATGAGCTTGAGCTGCGCGAACACGTCGGCCAGGCCCTGCTGTTCGCGGGCGATGGCCGGCGTGAGCGCGACCACGCCATATTGACGCCGTTCGGTCGCGAGCGCCAGCACCTTGGGCTCGACCTTGAGCTGCGGCGCCAGCGTGGCCACCACCTCGGCCGGATGGGCCTGGGCCCAGTCGTTGGTCTTGCGCAGCTCGGCGAACACGGTGCGCAGCAGATCGGCATTGGAGCGCGCGAACTCGGGTTGCGCGAAGTGGTAGGTGCGGTTGCCGCTGAGGCCGGTGCCGTCGAACAGCAGGCGCGATTCGGTGGCCTGCTGCGCGCCGGCCAGGAACGGATCCCACAGGCCGATCGCGGCCACGCTGCCCGACTGGTAGGCGGCCACGGTGTCGGAGGCGGTGACGATGTAGACCGGCTCGATGTCCTCGTAGCGCAGGCCCGCGGCCTCGAGCGCGCGGATCAGCACGTACTGCGTGTTGTAGCCGCGGCCCGTGACCACCTTCCTGCCCTTGAGGTCGCGCACAGTGCGGATCGGCGAGTCGCGCGGCACCAGGAAGCCGACGCCGCCGGGGTAGGGGCTCTCGGCCGCGAGGTAGACCAGGCCCTTGCCGCTGGCCTGCTGGAACACGCCGATGCCGTCGGAGGCATGGCCGAAGTCGATGGCGCCGGCGGCCAGTGCCTCCGACAGTTGCGCGCCGCCGAGGAACTCGGCCCATTCCACCTTCACGCCCGCGGGCGCGAGCGCCTGCTCGAGCCGGCCCGTGCCCTTGAGGATGTTGAGCGTGTTGAACTTCTGATAGCCGATGCGCAGGGTCTTGGCGCGGGTCTGCGCGAACAGCGGCGTGGCGGCCGCGGCGAAGGCGGCGCTGGCTCCGGCGCGAAGCACGAGGCGCCGCGAGAGAGCGGAGGAGGACAAGCGGGGAGTGTTCATGGCGATGCCGCGCGTGGCGCGGTGGGAGAAGTGAGCGTAGAGGCCGGCGACTCTAGGGGCCGCGCGCGCATCGCGCGACGAAGCTTTTCGCATGAGCTCATGCGCAACTCCGCGGGGCATATGCAAGCGGAAATTGCTTCGTTGGACGCGGCGCGCGCGCTGCCTAGAGTCGCGGCTTTTCATTCCGAAGAGCAGGCATGACCCGCAGCACATTCATTCTCTCGAGCCTGGCATTGGCCATCGGCTCCTTCACCCTGGCCGGCGCCGCATGGGCCGACCGGCTCGACGACGTCAGGAAGGCCGGCGTCCTGCGCGTGGCCGCCTTCGACGGCAACCCGCCGTTCGGCTACATCGACCCGGCCAGCAAGAAGCAGGTGGGCCACGACATCGACCTCGCGACCGAGTTCGCGAAAAGCCTGGGCGTGAAGATCGAGCTGGTGCCGACCAACCCCGCCAACCGCATCCCGCTGCTGACCTCGGGCAAGGCCGACGTGGTGTTCGCGAGCTTCACCATCACCGACGAGCGCGCCAAGGCGGTGGACTTCACCACGCCGTACTTCCTGGTCGGCCAGCAGTTCCTCGCGAAGAAGGGGCTGCTGAAGGACGTGGCGCAGATCAACGAGATCCGCATCGGCACCGAGAAGGGCACGACGATGGAATCGAACCTGCGCAAGAACTACCCCGAGGCCAAGGTCGTGCTCTACGACGATTCGCCGTTCGCGCTGGCCGCGCTGCGCAACGGCAACGTGCAGGCCATCACCAACGACGGCGTGAAGCTCACGGCGCAGTGGAACGCGCTGCCCGACAAGGAGAAGTACGAGATCCCGGCGATCACGGTCTCGAAGGAGTACCTGGGCGCGGCCGTGCCCAAGGGCGAGACCCGGCTGCTCGAGGCGCTCAACACCTGGCTGGCCGAGAGCGAGAGGAACGGCCGCGCGCTGGCGATCTACGACACCTGGTTCGGCCCGAACAGCAAGGCGCCGCTGCCGCGCCTGCTGAAGATCGGCGACCAGCGCGTGGCGGCGCGCTGAAGGCGCCACGGCCTTGATCGATCTCCTGCGCGAGCAGCTGCTCGCGCCGCGCTACCTGGGCTGGCTGCTCGACGGCTGGCTGACGACGATGTGGAGCTCGCTGCTGGTGGTGGCCGGGGCCACGGTGCTGGGCGTGGCGGTCGCGGCCGGCCGTTCCTCGGACCGGCCCGCGCTGCGGCGCGCCACCGCGGCTTATGTCTCGCTGTTCCGCAACACGCCGCTGCTGGTGCAGCTCTTCTTCTGGTACTTCGGCGCGCCCTCGGTGTTGCCCGAGGCCGCGCGCGAATGGCTCTACGCGGGCCACGTGCTGTCGTTCGAGCTGCTGTCGGCGCTGGTCGGGCTCACGCTCTACGCGGCCGCCTACGTGGGCGAGGACATCCGCTCGGGCATCCGCGGCGTGCCCGTGGGCCAGACGCTGGCCGCGTCGGCGCTGGGCTTCACGCGCGCCCAGGTGCTGGCGCAGGTGGTGCTGCCGCAGGCGCTGCGCATCGCGCTGCCGCCGCTGCTGGGGCAGTACATGAACATCGTCAAGAACACCTCGCTCGCGATGGCGGTCGGGCTGGTCGAGCTGTCCTATGTCTCGCGGCAGGTGGAGGCCGAGACCTTCAAGACCTTCCAGGCCTTCGGCATCGCGACCTTGCTCTACATCGCGACCATCGGCGCGATCGAGCTGCTGGCGGCCTGGGCCGCGCGGCGGCAGGCGAGGGCGGCATGACGGTGTTCGAGACGCTGTGGGACAGCCTGCCGTACCTGCTGTGGGGCGCCTTTCCACAGGGGCCG
>NZ_JBZAYE010000252.1:0-9886 GCF_058244205.1 Variovorax sp. 20P10.2.4 | reverse complement strand
AGCAGCTGCCGCCGGCGGGCGGCATCCAGGGGCAGGGACGGTTCGATCTTGTCTCGTTGCATTGCTTTGTCTCCTTCGGGTCGCTTCAGGTGACGCGGCTGCCGGCGGCAGCGCGTCCACGGGCACGCGCGCCTACATGCCGATGCGGTCGGCCCGCTCGACCAGGTTGCGCACGATGCGCACCGACGCGATGTCGATCATCTTTCCGTCGTACTGCACGGCGCCGAGGCCCTGCGCGAGGGCCTGGTCGTAGGCCTGGATCATGTCGCGCGCGCGCGCCACGTCGGCGGCCGGCGGCGAGAAGGCTTCCTGCGCGAGCGCGACCTGCGAGGGATGGATGGCCCACTTGCCGACCATGCCGAGGATCATCGAGCGCCGGCATTCCTCGCGGAAGGCGTCGGGGTCCCTGAAGTCGGCGAAGGGGCCGTCGACGGCATCGATGCGGTGCGCGCGCGCGGCAATGGTCAGCTTGTGGCGCTGGTAGTGCCAGATGTCGCCGGGGTAGCCGCTGGCGCCGCCGATGTCGCGCAGCGAGATGCCCTGGCTCGCCGAGTAGTCGCCCATGCCGAAGATCAGGCACTCGAGCCGCGGCGTGGAGGCCGCGATCTCCTCGACCCGCATCATGGCCTCGACCTCCTCGATCAGCACGTCGATGCCGATGCGCTTCTTGAGGCCCAGCTTCTTCTCCATCATCGACAGCAGCTTGTCGACGAACTGCACGTCGGCCGCGCTCATCGCCTTGGGCAGCATGATCACGTCGAGGTTCTCGCGCGCGCCCTCGACCACCTCGATGATGTCCTCGTAGGCGTACTCGGTCGTCAGGTCGTTGATGCGCACGCAGCGCGTGGTGCGGCCCCAGTCGAGGCCGTTGAGCGCGTGCACGATCTTCGCGCGCGCGGGACGTTTCTCCGACGGCGCGACCGCATCCTCGAGATCGAGGAAGACGAAGTCGACGTCCATGCCGGCGGCTTTCTGCATCATCTTCTCGCTCGAGCCGGGCACGGACAGCTGGCAGCGGCGCAGTCTCTGGGGTCGTTCTTGCATGGAACTCGTTTCCTTCAGGCAGTGGTTTCAGTGGATGACGTGGTCGGCGCGCAGCGCCGCGATCTCGGCCGGCGCGAAGCCGAAGCCCTGGAGCACCGCGTCGCTGTGCTCGCCGGTGAGCGGCGCGCGTCGGTGCACGCCGCCGGGCGTGTCGCTCATGTGGACGGGCGTGCCGGCCACGGTCAGCGCGCGCGCGGCGCCCGGCTGCTCGGTCTCCACCAGCATCCCGCGCGCGCGGAAATGCGCGTCCTCGAAGATGTCCTGCGCATCGAACACCGGGCCGAACGGAATCTCCGCGCCGAGCAGCGACGACAGCTCGGCCTTGGTGTGGCGCGCGGTCCATTCGCCGACCAGGGCCTCGACCTCGGCGCGGTGCGCCATGCGCGCCTCGTTGCTCGCGTAGCGCGGATCGCTCGCGAGCTCGGGCCGGCCCATGCGTTGCACCAGCGGCACCCAGAAGCGGTCGTTGGGCACGCCGAGGCTCACGTGGCCGTCCTTCGCGGGGAACAGTCCGAAGGGGCACAGCAGCGGGTGGCCGTTGCCCTCGGGGCCCGGCGACTCGTGCGAGGCGCTGTACTGGTAGACCAGCCGCTCGCAGATCGCCAGCACCGCATCGACCATCGACACGTCGACGAACTGGCCGCGCCCGGTGCGCTGCGCGCGCCAGCAGGCCGAGGCGATGCCGAAGGCGAGGAAGGTCGCGGGCACCAGGTCGCCGACGCCCGGGCCGATCTTGGTCGGCGCACCCGCGGGCACCGGGCCGGTGATGCCCATGATGCCGCCCATCGCCTGCGCTACCGGGTCGTAGGCCGGCCAATCGGCGTAGGGGCTGCGGCCGCTGCGCGGGTCGCCGAAGCCGCGCATCGCGGCATACACCAGTCGCGGGTTCTCGGCGATCAGCGCCTCGTAGCCCAGGCCCAGCCGTTCCATCACGCCGCAGCGGTAGTTCTCGACCAGCACGTCGGCACCGCGCACCATGCGCAGCAGCGCGGCCTTGCCGGCGGGCTGCTTGAGGTCGAGCGCGAGCGACTGCTTGTTGCGGTTGATCGAGGCGAAGTAGCCACCGAAGCCGCCTTCGGCGATGGTCAGTGCGCCGGGCAGGTGCGGGCCGGTCCGGCGCGTGGGGTCGCCACCGGGCGGCTCGATCTTCACCACGCGTGCGCCCTGGTCGGCCAGCATCATGGTGGCGTAGGGGCCGGCCAGCATGCGCGTGAGGTCGAGCACGACCAGGCCGTCGAGCGCGCCGGTGGCGGCGGGGGCAGCCTGCGTCACCGGCCCGCCCAATGGCTCTTGCGCTTGAGCAGCACGGTGCGCTCGGCCTCGACGCAGAGCTTGTCGTCCTGGTTCAGGCCGTAGTGCCGGAAGCGCACGATGCCGGCGTCGTCGCGGTCGGCCGCGCGCGCTTCCAGCACTTCGCTGTAGGCATAGAGGGTGTCGCCATGGAACACCGGGTGCGACAGGCGGATCCTGTCGAGCGCCAGTTCCTGCAGGCATTGCTCGGCCGTGTCCTGGGCCGCGAGCCCGAGCACCATCGACAGGTTGATGCCGCCGAACACCACGCGCTGCGCGAAGATGCCGCGCGCATCCTGCTTCTTCATCGCGTCCTCGTTGAAATGGCCCTCGGCGGTGTTCATCACCAGGTTGGTGAGCAACACGTTGTCCATTTCGGTCACGGTCTTGCCGCGGTGGTGGCGCAGCAGCAGGCCGACCTCGAAGTCCTCGAAGTAGTTGTCGGCGCTGGTGAGTTCGGCGCTTCTCATGCCGCGCCGCCTTTCTGCGTCACGGCCGCGAAGGCGCGCCCGGCGATCATGGCCTCGACCTCCGACTTGCCCAGCAGGCTGGTCGCGATGATGCGCTGCTGGATCTCCGAGGTGCCCTCGAAGATCTTCGTGAGCCGCGCGTCGCGCCAGTAGCGTTCGACCGGGAACAGCCTGGTGTAGCCCGCGCCGCCGAAGATCTGCATCGCCTCGGAGGTCACGCGCTCGGCCATCTCGGAGGCGAAGTACTTCGCCATCGAGGCTTCCTTGTCGCAGCGCCGGCCGCTGTCGATCTCGCTGCAGACGAAGTGCATGAGCTGGCGCGCCGCCTCGATCTCGGTCGCCATGGTGGCGATCTTGAAGCGGATCGCCTGGTACTCGGCGATCGGCATGCCGAACTGCTTGCGTTCGCCCGCGTAGGCGATGGCGTCCTCGAGCGCACCCTGGGCCAGCCCGATGGCACGCGCGGCCGTGTGGGCGCGCGCGCCTTCCAGGCCCTTGGTCATCAGGTGGAAGGCCTTGCCTTCCTCGCCGATCAGGCAGTCCGCCGGCACGCGCAGGCCGTCGAGCGCGAGCTCGAAGGTCTTCCAGCCGAAGTAGCCGATCTTGGGGATCGGCGCGCCGGTCATGCCCTTCGGAAAGCTGCCGCGTTCCTTCTCGATCAGGAAGCAGGAGATGCCGAGCCAGCGCTTGTCGGCGTTGGGCGGCGGCGCGGTGCGCGCGAACAGCGTGATGTAGTCGGCGCCGTCCGCGAAGGTGCACCAGTACTTGTTGCCGGTGATCACCCACTCGTCGCCGTCGCGCACCGCGCGGCAGGAGATCGAGGCCAGGTCGGAGCCGGTGTCGGGCTCGGACAGCGCGCTGGCGTTGAGGAACTCGCCGCGCACCACGCGCGGCAGGTACCTGGCGCGCATCTCCTCGGGCATGGCGGCCTTGATCCAGCCGCCCTGGGCGCGCGCGACGATCGAGGCGACCGACATCCAGCCGCGCGCGAGTTCCTCGCAGATCAGGCAGTACTCGAAATAGCCGAGACCGAGGCCGCCGTACTGCTCGGGAATCATGATCCCGAAGTAGCCCATGTCGGCGATCTTCTGGCGCAGTTCCATCGGGATCTCGCCCTCCGGGCCGTCGAGCCTGTTGGCGACCGGCAGCACCTCCTTCATCGTGAATTCGCGCGCCGCGTCGCGGATCATGCGACGCTCTTGCGTCATGTAGCCCAGACCATCTTCCGACATCGTTTCAGTTCCTCGTTTTGACCAGGTTCGTGCGCTTGAAGGCGATGACCTCCTCGCCGCGTTGGTTGTTGCCGCGCGTGTGCCAGGTGACGATGCCGTAGCCCGGGCGGTTGCTCGCCAGGCGCGCGGCCACCACCTCGGAGCGGGCCTGGAGCGTGTCGCCCGGATAGACGGGCAGCAGGTAGCTGAGCTCGTCCACGCCGAGGAAGGGGCCGCCGCCCTCGGACAGGTCTTCCACCGACAGGCCGAACACCGTGTTGAACACCAGCAGCGGATTGACCGGCGTGGTCGGGTGGCCATGCGCCTGGGCGAAGGCCTCGTTGGTGTAGTGCGGGTTGTAGTGCAGCGTCAGCGTGGAGAACAGCGTGTTGTCCGCGGCCGTGACCGTGCGGCCCCAGTGGTGCGCGAAGCGGCGGCCGATGTCGAAATCCTCGTACCGGTTGCCGCGTGTCCTGGGCCTGGCCTCGGCCTTCAGGCGTTGGACCGTGATGTCGTTGGGCGTCATTGAATCGCTTCGATCAGGGAGTGGAGGTGGGGGGAGGTGGGGAGTGCCGCGACCGCGTGCACCAACCGCTCGAAGCGCGCGGCCCCGATCACCGGCTCGGCGATCGCGCGCGTCTTGGCATGCAGGCGTTGCCATTGCGCACCGAGGTCGGTGGCGGGAATGGCGACGTTGGCCTGCGCGCTCAGCACCCGGCCGTCGCGCGTGCGCAGGGTGGCGGTCGCGGTGTCGCGCTGCTGCGTGTCGGCGACCTCGAGCGTCACGCGTTCGCGCGCCTGGCGCCAGCGCGGATCGCTTGCCGTCTCGTCGGTGTAGAGACCGAGCGCGGCGGTGTCGGCGCCGTCCAGCGCCAGCGCGGCCAGGTGGCGGATCGAGAACTTGACTTCGAGCCCGGTCGCCGGGGCTTCGATGTCGCAGACGCCGCGGTGGTTGCCTTCGCCCGAGACCGTCAGCGTCATCGTTTCCAGGTCGTCGAGGCCGACGCCGTGGCGCGCGCGCAGTTCGCGGATGGCCTCGATCGACGAGTGCGTGAGGTAGCAGGCAGCGTGGTACTTGAACAGCGTGCGCTCGATCGCGAAGCCGGACGTGGTGTCGATGGTGGCGGGGAAGGGGTTGAGCTCCGGCGCCAGCGTGCGCGCGAAGCCCTGAGCACCCTCGATCGCCTGTTCGTTCGCGGTGAAGCCGCGCGCCGCGAGCTGCGCGGCCATCAGCCCGTTCATCGCGGCCTTGCCCGCGTGCAGCGGCTTGGCCATGGTGCCGAACATCGACTTGAGACCGGCGGCCTGGGTGGCCGCGAGGCCCAGCGCATGCGCGGTCCGCGACGGGTCGAGCCCTTGCAGCTGGGCACAGGCCGCCGCGGCGCCCAGCGTGCCGACGGTGCCGGTCGCATGGAAGCCGTGGCGGTAGTGGCTCGGGCCCACCATCTCGCCGACGCGGCTCTCGATCTCGTGGCCGACCACCACGGCGCGCAGCAGCGCGAGGCCGGAAGCGCCGCGCGCCTGTGCCAGTGCCAGCGCCGCGGGCACCACCGGCACGCTGGGATGTCCGAACATGCGCGAGGCCACGTCGTCGAAGTCGAGCGCATGGCCGGCGGCGCCGTTGATCAGCGCCGCATCGACCGGCCGCGCACGGCGGCCGCTCGCGATCAGCGAGGAGGCTTCGCCGTCGCCGCCACCGTATTCTTCCGCGAGCATCCGCACCAGCGGTTCGCTGCTGCCCGCGATGGTCACGGCGAGCCAGTCGAGCATCACGTGCCGCGCCCATTCGAGCGCCAGCGGCGTGATCGCCTGCTGCGCGCCGCCGCCGATCCATTCGGCCAGCAGCCGCGTGGCCTCCACGTCCTTCGTTCCGCCGGTGTGCGTTTCGCTCATCTTCTTCCTGCCGTCTGGTTGTCTCGTTCGCTGAAGTATCCGGGCGTGCGTCGGCGAAAAGCATCATGGATGTGATGGTTGAGGACGCGCGAGAACCATCACATATGCGATGGAGGGCACGCGAGCGAAGCGGCAGACTGCACGCCCATGAATGCACTTCAGCACCCACCGCGCCGCTCGGCGCTCTACGTTCCGGCCTCCAATCCACGCGCCCTCGCCAAGGTCGGCGGCCTCGATGCCGATGCCGTCGTCTTCGACCTCGAAGATGCCGTCGCTCCCGAGATGAAGGAGGCGGCGCGTGGCCACCTGCTGCAGGTCTTCGAAGCCGGACGGCCCGGGCCGCAGTACAGGGTGGTGCGCATCAACGCCATCGGCAGCGCGGACTTCGATGCCGACATGCGCATCGTGGCGCGCTGTCGCCCCGATGCGCTGCTGGTGCCCAAGATCGGCAGCGCGAACGACGTGCGCTTCCTGTCGGAGGCGGCGCTGCGCCATGGTCTCGGCGCTGAACTGCGGCTATGGCTGATGGTCGAGACGGCCGACGCGCTCGCGGCGCTCGACGACATCGTGCGCGCCGGCCTCGGCGCGCGGCCGCGGCTCGAGGCCCTCGTGGTCGGCACCAACGACCTCGCGAAGGAAACCGGCGTGTTCGCGGGCGATGGGCGGCGCTACCTGATGCCCTGGCTCATGGGTGTCGTATTGAGCGCGAAGCGGCACGGCGTCTGCGTGCTCGACGGCGTCTGGAACGACTTCGCCGACACAGCGGGCTTCGATACGGAAGCCCTGCAGTCGGCGCGCATGGCCTTCGATGGCAAGACGCTGATCCATCCGTCGCAGATCGCGCCGGCGAACGCGGCCTTCTCTCCTTCGGCGGCGGCGCTCGCGCAGGCGCGGGCGATCGTCGCGGCCTTCGAGCTGCCCCGGCATGCCGGCGCGGGCGTCATCAACCTCGAGGGCCGGATGGTCGAGCGGCTGCATCTCGCGCAGGCGCAGCGTCTGCTGGCGATGCAGGCGGCGATCGAGGCGCGCGGCCAAGGCCGCTGAGCGCCGCGCTCAACAGTTGCCGGCGGCGGCCAGCAGCGCGGGCAGCAGTTGCTTGCGCCGCTGGTGCAGCCGATCGACCGGCGCACCGATCCCGATCGCGAGCCGCTGGCCGCGGATCTTGGTGGGGATCAGGGTGGCTATCACGCCCGCGCCCGAGGTCGCGAGATTGGCCGATTCGTACCAGCCCTGTTCGCGCGCCTGCTCGACCGCGCGCAGGGTCTGCGCGATCCGCGCGATCGGGCCGCTCTTGCCGCGCTCGGCGTTGTAGCGCCGCAGCAGCAGCTCGATCTGCTCGTCCTTCATCTCGCTCAGCAGCATGATGCCGATGGCGGCGTGGTGCATGGGCCGCTTCACGCCCGGCGAGGGCGAGAAGCGCAGCGCGTGCTGCGACTGGATCACCGAGATGTACTGCATCGAGAGGCCGCTCTTGCGCCCGAGCAGCACCGACTCGCCGGTCTCGCTGGCCAGGCGGCGCAGCGTGTCGTGGATCGTCTCGCGCTGGCCCGGCATGTGCGTGGCCCACTCGCAGAGGAACGCGACCCGCACCGACGGGCAGTAGCTGCGCGTCGCGCGCTCGTACTCCATGTAGCCCTGGCTGGCCAGGGTCTTGAGCAGCATCGAGACGCTCGATTGCGGCGCGCCCAGCTTCTGCACGATCTCCGCCACGCGCAGCGGCCGCTGCTCGGCCTCGAACAGCTCGAGCAGTTCGAAGACCCGCACCGCGGATTTCACGAGGGTGTTCTGCATGGCGGGTGCTACGCGGCTTGCTCCGGCGGCGGCCGAAGCGCCACGAATTCGCCCGTCAGCCGCCCCACGACCTGCCCGCCGTATTCGAGCTGCGACGACACCGAGATACGGGCCTTGCCCTTGCGCGCCAGCATGCGCGCGAACGGCAGCCACTGCGCGGGTTCGTCGAAGGCCGAGCGCGCGATGAAGTCGCCCTCGATCGGCAGCTCATAGGCCATGGTGTTGCGCTGGATCACGAGCCGGCTGGCTAGGCCCTCGGCCGTCAGCCGCGTGTTGAGCAGCGACCAGGCCGCGAGGATCGCGACCGCCGAGGCGCTGCCGCCGAACACGGTGTCGCGGTGGTTGATGTTGGGCGCGAGCGGTGCGCGCAGCACCACTTCATGCGCTGCCACCGAGGCGACGGACACGGCCATGGCCTTCGAGAGCGGGATATGGTCGTGGAGGTAGTGCTCCAGGTCTGCGGGGTTCAACGCGGTGGTCTCTTTGGAATGTGTGTGTCGTGCTACTTCGGCCGGTGCGTGTGCATGAGGTCCCACGCCAGGCCCGCGGCCCAGCCGATGCCCACGAGCCAGGCACCGAGCTGCACGGTGTCGATGTCGGCCGGTGCGAACCAGTGGACCGCGAGGCCGACGAGCAGGCCTGCCGCTGCGCCGACGCAGGAGGTGGGGGAGATCAGGGCTTCGAGCATGTGCTTGGGTCCGCCGATCATTCTGGAACCGGCCGGGGACGCTGCATTCTCCGGGCTCGGCGGGCGGCGCGGAGCTCCCAGGCGATGCTCAGCGCGGCACTCGACAGCACGGCCAGGACGGCCCAGAGCCATCCGGGTCCGAATGGGGCGTCACCGATCTGCCAGAGCCAGACGCCCAGCGCGAAGCCCGGGAGCAGGCAGACGCAGGAACGCCAGAGGCTGGCGGCGTTCAGGAGTCCGGCGAGAAAGATCAGTGTGTCGAGCATGGCAAAGCCGTCGGCTGTTCAGGGTCGCCGTGTTGCAGGTGCGTGCGGCTGTTCCTCGATGGCGATCGCCTGGTCCAGAACGGCGTGCCATGCACTGGTTTCGCTGAGCGTGTACGACCATCCTTCGCCGCTGTCCTTCCATCGCAGGGATTGCCATTCCGTGGAAGCGCGCAGCGCCAAGGCATCCTTGATGGCCTGTTCGCGCGTAGGAACGGGCAAGGGCCTCTGTCTGAAAGTGCCATGCTGCCGCGAGTAGTCGAGGTACTGGGATGCGAATTCCGGCAGGCCTCCGATCAGGTAGGAGTGGCCGAGGACGAAATGGCTCGTGCCGGAGCGCGCCAGCGGAAAGAGCGGCCAGTGGTCGGGGCGCATGTTCCGCTCGGGAAAATCGGTCAGTCCACCGAATCCGGGTGGCCTCGAGGACGGAGAACCGCGACCGGGTTCGAAAAGAATCCGGCACAACCAGCCGATCCGGATGTCGTTGCCATCGAAAAAACCGCGAGCGAGTGGGGAACTCGACCGGGCCAGTTCTCCAAGTTCCTTCATGGCTTCCGTTTCGCCCAGCGCCACATAGTGATTGGCGGCTTCGGCCAGCAGGGCCGGCGTGACGGATGCCAGCGGAACGTCGAACAGGCGTGGCGCGGCGACGGAGATCGAGTGCAGCAGGACGAGGCTCAGGGCCGCCGCGATGCGATACGGCATCGACCGATTCGCCGCGAGACCTGGCCGGGAAAACAGGGGTCGATGCATCTACTTGCGCACCCGCCCCCGCTTGAAGCGCAGGAACACCCCGATCGCCAGCGCCGCCAGGATCCCGCCGAGGATGAATTGCCCCAGCGCCGCGGCCACCGCGGCGCCGGACACCAGGCCGAAGCCGATGAGCGTTTCGAGCAGCTGCAAGGCCGCGTCGAGCTTCGAATGAAAGTAGCGCTTCATCTCGTGTCGCCGTTGCCGTTCGCGATCCGTCTCAAGGATTCCACCGCCGCAGCCCCAGTGCGTCCGCCTGCTGCCGATACGCCTGGATGCGTTCCCGCACATAGGCATCGAGCGCGGCCCCCGTGAGCGCGAAGGGATAGAGCCCATGCCGCTCGCGCAGCGCAGCATAGCCGGGCGCGGCCATGGCCTCCTCGAAAGCGGTGGTCCAGGCGCGCAGCGCGGTGTCGGGCACGTCGGCGCTGATGTAGAGGCCGCGCACGGTGGGCCACACGAGGTCCACGCCCTGTTCGCGCGCGG
>NZ_JBZAYE010000251.1:0-9886 GCF_058244205.1 Variovorax sp. 20P10.2.4 | reverse complement strand
ACCAGCACCACCGAACCTTCCTTCACCTTGCTGCCGACCTCGACCTTGAGTTCCTTGACCACGCCGGCGGACGACGACGGAATCTCCATCGAGGCCTTGTCCGACTCCACGGTGATGAGCGACTGCTCGGGCTTGACCGTGTCGCCCACTTTCACCAACACCTCGATCACCGCGACTTCATCGAAATCGCCGATGTCGGGTACCTTGACTTCCACTGCTGCCATATCGTTTGTCTCCCGCCGGAAGGCGCGTCCTGGTTGTGGGGAATCGTGATTACGCGTAGAGCGGGTTCACCTTGTCGGCGTTGATGCCGTACTTCTTGATCGCCTCGGCCACCTTGGCGGCCGGCAGCACGCCGTCCTCGGCCAGGGCCTTGAGCGCGGCCACCACGATGTAGTGGCGGTTGACCTCGAAGTGCTCGCGCAGCTTGTTGCGGAAATCGCTGCGGCCGAAGCCGTCGGTGCCCAGCACCTTGTAGTTGCGGCCCTTGGGGATGAAGGGACGGATCTGCTCGGCGTAGGCCTTCATGTAGTCGGTCGAGGCGACCACCGGACCGGTGCTCGCTGCGAGCTGCTTCGCCACGAAGGGCACGCGGGCTTCCTCGGTCGGGTGCAGCAGGTTCCAGCGGTCGGCGTCCTGGCCGTCGCGCGTCAGCTCGTTGAAGCTCGGGCAGCTCCACACCGATGCCGAGACGCCCCAGTCCTGTTCGAGCAGCTCCTGCGCGAAGAAGCTCTCGCGCAGGATGGTGCCGCTGCCGAGCAGTTGCACGGTCGGCGCTTCCTTGCCCTTGGCGGCCTTGATCGCCGGGCCCTGCCGCGTCAGGTACATGCCCTTGATGATCTGTTCCTCGGTGCCGGGCTGCAGGCCGGGCATCGGGTAGTTCTCGTTGAGCAGCGTGATGTAGTAGTAGACGTTGTCCTGCTTCTCGACCATGCGCTTCAAGCCATGGTGCAGGATCACGCCGACCTCGTGCGCGAAGGTCGGGTCGTAGCTCACGCAGTTCGGGATGGTGTTGGCCAGGATGTGGCTGTGGCCGTCTTCGTGCTGCAGGCCTTCGCCATTGAGCGTGGTGCGTCCCGAGGTGCCGCCGAGCAGGAAGCCGCGCGCCTGCATGTCGCCGGCCGCCCAGGCCAGGTCGCCGATGCGCTGGAAGCCGAACATCGAGTAGTACACGTAGAACGGCACCATGATGCGGTTGTTGGTGCTGTACGAGGTCGCCGCCGCGATCCAGCTCGACATGCCGCCGGCTTCGTTGATGCCTTCCTGCAGGATCTGGCCGGCCTTGTCTTCCTTGTAGTACATGACCTGGTCCTTGTCGACCGGGGTGTACTGCTGACCGTGCGGGTTGTAGATGCCGATCTGGCGGAACAGGCCTTCCATGCCGAAGGTGCGCGCCTCGTCCACGAGGATCGGCACCACGCGCGGGCCCAGGGCCTGGTCGCGCAGCAGCTGCGTGAGGAAGCGCACGTAGGCCTGCGTGGTCGATATCTCGCGGCCTTCGGCGGTGGGTTCGAGCACCGCCTTGAAGGTGTCGAGCGCGGGCACGGTGAAGCTCTCCTCGGCCTTGACGCGGCGGTGCGGCAGGTAGCCGCCCAGCGCCTTGCGGCGCTCGTGCAGGTAGCGCATTTCCGGCGTGTCGTCGGCGGGCTTGTAGAACGGCAGCTCGGCGATCTGGCTGTCGGGGATCGGGATGTTGAAGCGGTCGCGGAAGGCGCGAATGTCGTCGTCGTTGAGCTTCTTGGTCTGGTGGACCGTGTTCTTGCCCTCGCCGATCTTGCCCATGCCGAAGCCCTTGACGGTCTTGACGAGCAGCACCGTGGGCTGGCCCTTGTGGTTCTGGGCCGAGTGGAAGGCCGCGTAGACCTTCTGCGAGTCGTGGCCGCCGCGTTGCAGGTTCCAGACCTCGTCGTCGCTCAGGTGCTCGACCATCTTCAAGGTGCGCGGATCGCGGCCGAAGAAGTTCTTGCGCACATAGGCGCCGTCGTTGGCCTTGAACGACTGGTAGTCGCCGTCGTTGCACTCCATCATGATCTTGCGCAGCGCGCCATCATGGTCCTTCTCGAGCAGCGCGTCCCAGCCCTTGCCCCAGATCAGCTTGACCACGTTCCAGTTGGCGCCGCGGAACTCGCCTTCGAGCTCCTGGATGATCTTGCCGTTGCCGCGCACCGGGCCGTCGAGGCGCTGCAGGTTGCAGTTGATGACGAAGATCAGGTTGTCGAGGTTCTCGCGCGCCGCCAGGCCGATCGCGCCCAGCGATTCGACCTCGTCCATCTCGCCGTCGCCGCAGAAGACCCAGACCTTGCGGTTCTCGGTGTTGGCGATGCCGCGGGCATGCAGGTACTTGAGGAAGCGTGCCTGGTAGATCGCCATCAGCGGGCCCAGGCCCATCGACACCGTGGGGAACTGCCAGAACTCGGGCATCAGCTTGGGGTGCGGATAGCTCGACAGGCCCTTGCCGTCGACTTCCTGGCGGAAGTTGAGCAGCTGCTCCTCGGTCAGGCGGCCTTCGAGGTAGGCGCGGGCATAGATGCCGGGCGAGACGTGGCCCTGGATGTAGAGCAGGTCGCCGCCGTGGTTCTCGCTCTCGGCGTGCCAGAAGTGGTTGAAGCCGGCGCCGAACATGCTGGCCAGCGAGGCGAAGGAGCCGATGTGGCCGCCGAGGTCGCCGCCTTCGGCCGGATGGTGGCGGTTGGCCTTGACCACCATCGCCATCGCGTTCCAGCGCATGTAGGCGCGCAGGCGCTGTTCGATCTCGAGGTTGCCGGGGCTGCGGGCTTCCTGCGAGGTTTCGATGGTGTTGACATAGCCCGTGTTGGCAGAGAACGGCATGTCGACCGTGTTCTGGCGGGCGTGTTCCAGAAGCTGTTCGAGCAGGAAGTGCGCACGCTCGGGGCCCTCGCTCTGGATCACGGCGGACAGGGCATCCATCCACTCGCGCGTTTCCTGGGAATCCGCGTCGTTCGCGGCCGGGCCGAATTGCTTCTCGGGATTTGCCGACATGCTTGTCTCTCCTTTTGGGGCTGTGGGCGTAATTTAGGCGCTCTGCGTGTGAGCGCGCGGAGTGTCGCACAGAAATAATGAGATTTCAAATAGTGCGTATAGATTTCTTAATGTGACATTTTGACGATTTTCTGCCAGCCCTAGACCGTGCCGGGACCAGTGCCACCGTCGATAACCCGGGCCTTGGGAAGCCCGCCACCTAATAAACTCCCGCAATGCCTTTTTCCTCCCCGCTGGCCGTGGCCCGCAGTGCCGTCAACGCCTCGCCGCTGTCGTGGTGGCGCCGCTGGTGGCGCCGCCAGACCCCGGTGCTGCAGGACGCCGTCGCGATGCTGGCCCCGATGGCCGCCGTGCTGCTGTTCCTCGCGGCGATCGTCACCGCCTTCTGGTATCTGCGCACCGAGGAGGTCGAGCGCGAGCAGGAATCGGTGCGCCGCGACGTCGAATACGCCCAGCAGCGCCTGCGGCTGCGGTTGCTGGAACGCCAGGAGCAACTGATGCGCATCGCGCGCGATGCCTCCAACCGCGAGATCGACCCGATCGAGTTCACCAGCCGCGCCGAATCGCTGGTGAGCCAGTTCCCCGAGCTGCAGACCATCACCTGGATCGACGACCGCCGCCGCTTCAAGGCCGGCTATGCCGCGCCCAGCGTGCATCCGGCGCAGCAGCACCTGATCGGCGACGTGCTGCGCCCCGGCGACATCGAGAGCAACTACGCGCTGGCGCGCGAGCTGCGCCAGCCGGTGTTCTCCCAGCCCGCGGCCGGCGGCGATCCGCCGGCCATGCTGCAACTGCACATCCCGCTGTTCGACCAGGGCCTGTTCGCGGGCGTGGTGCTCGGCGAGTTCTCGGTCGATGGCCTGCTGCGCTACGGCATGCCTTCCGAGGTGCAGGCGCGCTACGCGGTGTCGCTGCTCGACGCCAAGGGCAAGGTGATCGCGGGCAACACCGCCAACCTGCGCGAGACCGGCGCGCGCCTCTTGCCCTGGAGCGAACGCACCAACGAATACGAAGTGCCGGTCTCGCCCGTGGGCAACGCGCTGGTGCTGCGCGCCCAGGCCTACCGCACCTCGCAGGGCGTGGTCGGCAACGGGCTGTTCTGGCTGGTCTGCGCGCTCAGCGTGCTCACCAGCTGGATGCTGATCGGCACCTGGCGCCACACGCGCCGCAGGCTGCAGGCGCAGCAGCGGCTGGTGGCCGAGACCAACTTCCGCCGCGCGATGGAGAACTCGATGCTGACCGGCATGCGGGTGCTCGACCTGCAGGGCCGCATCACCTACGTCAACGCCGCCTTCTGCGCGATGACCGGCTGGGCCGAGGAGGAACTGGTCGGCCAGACACCGCCCTTCCCCTACTGGCTCGAGTCCGACCGCGAGATCATGAACGAGCGACTCGAGGAGGAACTGCACGGCCGCGCCCTGCCCGGCGGCTTCCAGGTGCGCGTGAAGCGCAAGAACGGCAGCGTGTTCGACGCGCGGCTGTACGTCTCGCCGCTGATCGACGCGCGCGGCCACCAGACCGGCTGGATGACCTCGATGACCGACATCACCGAGCCCACGCGCATCCGCGAACAGTTGTCGGCCTCGTACGAGCGCTTCACCACCGTGCTCGAGGCGCTCGACGCCGCGGTGTCGGTGGCGCCGATCGGCAGCGAGGAGCTGCTGTTCGCCAACAAGCTCTACCGCCTGTGGTTCGGCTCCGACACCGTCGGCCACCTGGGCATGGTGGCGCAGGCCGGCGTGCCGGCCTCGAACGCGCACGATGAAGGCCTGGACGACGTCGACCCCTACGCCGGCCTGCCGATCGACACGCTGACCGCCGCGCAGGCGGCCAACAACGAGATCTTCGTGCCCGAGCTCGGCAAGTGGCTCGAGGTGCGCTCGCGCTACCTGACCTGGGTCGACGGGCGCCTGGCGCAACTGGTGATCGCCACCGACATCACGCCGCGCCGCGATGCCGAGGAACAGGCCGCCGCGCAGGCCGACCGCGCGCAATCGGCGAGCCGGCTGATCACCATGGGCGAGATGGCCTCGAGCGTGGCGCACGAGCTGAACCAGCCGCTGACCGCGATCAGCAACTATTGCAACGGGATGATGTCGCGCATCAAGAGCCAGTCGATCGACAACGATGCGCTGCTGGCCGCGCTCGAGAAGACTTCGAAGCAGGCCCAGCGCGCGGGCCAGATCATCCAGCGCATCCGTTCCTTCGTGAAGCGCAGCGAACCCAACCGCACGCCGGCCGACGTCGCGACCATGGTCAGCGAGGCGGTCGAGCTGGCCGGCATCGAGCTGCGCCGGCGCAACGTGCGCCTGAACCACTACGTGGCCGCGCGGCTGCCGATGGTGCGCGTCGACCCGATCCTGATCGAGCAGGTGATGGTCAACCTGCTGAAGAACGCGGCCGAGTCGATCGACCTCGCCGAGCGCCCGCTGGCGCGGCGCAGCGTCGAACTGCGCGTGCTGCCGAAGGTGATCGAGGGCCACAACGCGATCGAGTTCTCGGTGCAGGACACCGGCAAGGGCCTCGCGCCCGAGGTCATGGACCGGCTCTACGAGGCCTTCTTCTCGACCAAGCCCGAGGGCATGGGCATCGGGCTGAACCTGTGCCGCACCATCGTCGAGTCGCACCGCGGCCGGATGCAGGCGGAGAACATCTACAATGGCCCGGATGTGATCGGATGCCGTTTTTCCTTCTGGATTCCGGTGTTGGACGCTATCAGTTCCCTAGCAAGTGACGAGGTAAAGGTACCTGCATGAGTTTGATTCCGAAAAAGGGCACTGTGTATGTCGTCGATGACGACGAAGCGGTACGCGATTCGCTCCAATGGCTGCTCGAAGGCAAGGACTACCGGGTCCGCTGTTTCGATTCCGCCGAGTCCTTCCTCTCCCGCTACGACCCCCGCGAGGTGGCCTGCCTGATCGTCGACATCCGCATGGGTGGCATGACGGGTCTGGAGCTGCAGGACCGGTTGATCGAGCGCCGCTCGCCGCTGCCGATCGTGGTCATCACCGGCCACGGCGACGTGCCGATGGCCGTCGACAGCATGAAGAAGGGCGCGATGGATTTCATCCAGAAGCCCTTCAACGACGAGGAACTCGTCGCGCTGGTCGAGCGCATGCTCGAACATGCGCGCGGCGCCTTCACACAGCACCAGCAGTCGGCCAGCCGCGACGCGCTGCTGTCCAAGCTCACGGGCCGCGAGGCGCAGGTGCTCGAGCGCATCGTCGCCGGCCGCCTCAACAAGCAGATCGCCGACGACCTCGGCATCAGCATCAAGACCGTCGAGGCGCATCGCGCCAACATCATGGAGAAGCTCAACGCCAACACCGTGGCCGATCTGCTGAAGATCGCGCTCGGACAGGCGGCGCCCGCTGCCAAGGCCTAGAAGCCGGCTATCTGTTCGATAGCGATGCATGACCCCCACGCCTGCGCAAGCGGGCGTTTTTACTTGGAAAATCGAAACCGATGACCGCCCAACTGATCGACGGCAACGCCCTCGCCAAAACCATCCGCGCCGAAGTCGCCGGCCGCACCGCGGCGCTCAAGGCCCGCGGCGTGAACCCGGCCCTTTCCATCATCCTCGTGGGCGAGGACCCGGCCAGCCAGGTCTATACCAAGCACAAGGTCAACGACAGCACGCAGACCGGTCTCTCGGCCACGCTCGAGACCTACCCGGCCGACCTGAGCGAGGCCGACCTGCTCGCGCGCATCCGCGTGCTCAACGACGACCCGGCGGTGCACGGCATCCTGGTGCAGCTGCCGCTGCCCAAGCACATGGACAGCCAGAAGGTCATCGAGACCATCTCGCCCGCGAAGGACGTCGACGGCTTCCACGTCGCCAGCGCCGGCGCGCTGATGACCGGCGCGCCGGGCTTCTGGCCCTGCACGCCCTTCGGCTGCATGAAGATGCTCGAATCCATCGGCTACGACCTGCGCGGCAAGCACGCGGTGGTGATCGGCCGCAGCAACATCGTCGGCAAGCCGATGGCCATGATGCTGCTGGCCAAGAGCGCCACCGTGACCATCTGCCACAGCGCCACGCAGGACCTGGGCGCCATCACGCGCCAGGCCGACGTGATCGTCGCGGCCGTGGGCAAGCTCAACCTCCTCACGGCCGACATGGTCAAGCCCGGCGCGGTGGTCATCGACGTCGGCATGAACCGCAAGGAAGACGGCAAGCTCGCGGGCGACGTCGACTTCGACGGCGTGAAGGAAGTCGCCGGCTGGATCACGCCGGTGCCCGGCGGCGTCGGCCCGATGACGCGCGCCATGCTGCTCGCCAACACCCTTGAAGCGGCCGAACGCGTCGCCAAGTGAACACCATGGCCACCTCGAACAACCCCCTCCTCGATTTCACCGACCTCCCGCTGTTCGACCGCATCCGGCCCGAACACGTCGCCCCCGCGGTCGACGTGCTGCTCGCCGATGCCGAGACCGCGCTGCAAACGGTGACGGCCCCCGACTTCCCCGCGAGCTGGAGCGCGATCTCCAAGGTGCTCGACGTGGCCTCGGAACGCTTCAGCCGCGCCTGGAGCGCGGTCGGCCATCTCAACGCCGTGGCCGACACGCCCGAGCTGCGCGCCGCCTACAACGAGGCGATGCCGCGCGTCACCGCGTTCTGGACCCGCCTGGGCTCCGACGAGCGCCTGTACGCGAAGTACAAGGCGATCGACGTCGCCACGCTCGATGCCGAGCAGCGCCAGGCGCATCGCAACGCGGTGCGCAACTTCGTGCTCGGCGGCGCCGAGCTGCAGGGCGAGGCCAAGCAGCGCTTCGCCGAGATCCAGGAACGCCAGGCCGAGCTGAGCCAGAAGTTCAGCGAGAACGCGCTCGACGCGACCGATGCCTTCGCCTACTACGCGCAGTTCGGCGAGCTCGAGGGCGTGCCCGAGGACGTGGTCAACGCCGCGCGCGCCGCAGCCGAAGCCGAGGCCAAGGACGGCTACAAGCTCACGCTCAAGATGCCCTGCTACCTGCCGGTGATGCAGTTCGCCAAGAGCAGTGCGCTGCGCGAGACGCTCTACCGCGCCTACGTCACGCGCGCCAGCGAACTCGGCGACCCGGCCTTCGACAACACGGCCCTGATCGGCGAGATCCTCGCGCTGCGCGAGGAAGAGGCCAAGCTGCTGGGCTACCGCAACTTCGGCGAGCTCTCGGTGGTGCCGAAGATGGCCGAGTCGCCCGAGCAGGTGGTGAAGTTCCTGCGCGACCTCGCCGCCAAGGCCCGCCCCTACGGCGAGCGCGACCTCGCCGACCTGCGCGTTTTCGCGTCCACCCAGCTGGGCCTGGCCGATCCGCAGCCCTGGGACTGGAGCTACGTCGGCGAGAAGCTCAAGGAAGCGCGCTACGCCTTCAGCGAGCAGGAGGTCAAGCAGTACTTCCCGGCGCCCAAGGTGATGGCGGGCCTGTTCAAGATCGTCGAGACGCTGTTCGAGGTCTCGATCCGCCGCGACAGCGCGCCGACCTGGCATCCGAGCGTCGAGTTCTACCGCATCGAGCGCGGCGGCCAGAAGGTCGGCCAGTTCTACCTCGACCCCTCCGCGCGTGCCGCCAAGCGCGGCGGCGCCTGGATGGACGACGTGCGTGCGCGCTGGCTGCGGCCCGACGACGGCCGGCTGCAGACGCCGATCGCGCAACTGGTCTGCAACTTCGCCGAGGGCGTGGGCGGCAAGCCGCCGCTGCTCACGCACGACGACGTGACCACCCTGTTCCACGAATTCGGCCACGGCCTGCACCACATGCTCACGCAGGTGAACGAGCGCGACGTGTCGGGCATCAGCGGCGTCGAATGGGACGCGGTCGAGCTGCCGAGCCAGTTCATGGAGAACTTCTGCTGGGAGTGGGACGTGCTGAGCCACATGACGGCCCACGTCGACACCGGCGAGCCGCTGCCGCGCGCGCTGTTCGACAAGATGACCGCGGCCAAGAACTTCCAGAGCGGCATGCAGACGCTGCGCCAGATCGAGTTCTCGCTGTTCGACATGCTCTTGCACACCGAGTACCACGCCGCGGCCGCGAAGCCCGGCGACGTGCTCGCGCTGCTGGCCCAGGTGCGCGCCGAGGTGGCCGTGATGCCCTCGCCGCCGTTCAGCCGCACGCCGAACACCTTCAGCCACATCTTCTCGGGCGGCTATGCGGCCGGCTACTACAGCTACAAGTGGGCCGAGGTGCTGAGCGCCGACGCCTACGCGGCCTTCGAGGAAACCGTGGGCGCCAACGGCGAACCCAGCATCGAGACCGGCCGCAAGTATCGCCAGGCCATCCTCGAGGCCGGCGGCAGCCGCAGCGCGATGGAGTCGTTCAAGGCCTTCCGCGGCCGCGAACCCCAGCTTGATGCGCTGCTGCGACACCAGGGCATGGCCGAGCCGCAGCCGGCTTGATGCGGCGCTGAAGCTTGAGATACTCGGGCCATGCGCCCGATTTACAAATTCTCACCAAGTCGCCTGACCGGTTTCGTCCTCCTGCTCGCCGTCGCGGGCGCGATGGCGCAACCGGTCTACCGGCAGGTCGACAAGAACGGCCGGGTCACCTTCTCGGACCGCGCGCCCACCGCCAGCACCGAACCGGCCGCCAATGCGCAGCCGGCGCCGAGCGCCGCCGCCAACGCGGGCCTGCCCTACGAGTTGCGCCAGATCGCCCAGCGCTATCCCGTGACGCTCTACAGCGGCGACGAATGCAGTCCCTGTTCGATGGCGCGCACGCTGCTCGTCACGCGCGGCATTCCGTTCCAGGAACGTACGGTGAACAGCAACCAGGATGTGGAGGCGCTGCAGAAGCTCAGCGGCCAGAATTCGCTGCCGCTGCTGACCATCGGCACGCAGCAACTGCCCGGCTTCTCCGACACGCAGTGGGCGCAGTACCTCGACGCGGCCGGCTATCCCAGGAG
>NZ_JBZAYE010000250.1:0-9940 GCF_058244205.1 Variovorax sp. 20P10.2.4 | reverse complement strand
TGAAGATCGTCGAGGCGGTCGAGGGCGCGCTCACGCTGCCCTTCGACGAAGGCATGGCGCTCGAGCGCAAGCTGTTCCTGCAGTGCATCGACAGCCCGCAGCGCGCCGGCCTGGTCCACGCCTTCTTCGCCGAGCGCGAAGTGCTCAAGGCGCCCGAGACCCGCTCCGCGAGCCCGCGGCCGCTGACGTCGGCCGGCATCGTCGGCGGCGGCACCATGGGCGCGGGCATCGCGGTGGCGATGCTCGACGCCGGCCTGCCCGTGACCATGATCGAGCGCGACGACACCCAGCTCGCGCGCGGCCGCGCCAACGTCGAGAAGGTCTACGACGGCCTGATCGCCAAGGGCCGCATCACGCCCGAGGCCAAGGCCGCCGTGCTGGCGCGCTTCTCGGGCTCGACCTCGTACGACGCGCTCGCCAATGTCGATATCGTGGTCGAGGCCGTGTTCGAGGACATGGGCGTGAAGAAGGCCGTGTTCGCCGAGCTCGACCGCGTCTGCAAGCAGGGCGCGGTGCTGGCCACCAACACCTCCTACCTCGACATCGACGAGATCGCCGCCAGCATCTCGCGGCCGCAGGACGTGGTGGGCCTGCACTTCTTCTCGCCGGCCAACATCATGAAGCTGCTCGAGATCGTGGTGCCCGCCAAGGTGCGCGCCGACGTGGTCGCCACCGGCTTCGAGCTCGCGAAGAAGCTCAAGAAGGTGCCGGTGCGCGCGGGCGTGTGCGACGGCTTCATCGGCAACCGCATCCTGGCCGTGTACCGCCAGGCCGCCGACCACATGATGGAGGACGGCGCCTCGCCCTACGAGATCGACGCCGCCGTGCGCAACTTCGGCTACCCGATGGGCCCGTTCCAGGTCTCGGACCTCGCGGGCGGCGACATCGGCTGGGCCACGCGCAAGCGCAAGGCCGCCACGCGCGACCCGCAGGCGCGCTACGTGCAGGTGGCCGACCGCATCTGCGAGCGCGGCTGGTTCGGCCAGAAGACGCAGCGCGGCTACTACCTCTATCCCGAAGGCGCGCGCACCGGCCAGCCCGACCCCGAGGTGCTGGCGATCATCGACGCCGAGCGCGAACGCGCGGGTGTCAAGCCGCGCGACTTCACCGAGGAGGAGATCATGCGCCGCTACATGGCCGCGATGATCAACGAGGGCGCCAACGTCGTGCTGCAGCGCATCGCGCTGCGCCCGCTCGACGTCGACGTGACCTTCCTCTACGGCTACGGCTTCCCGCGCCACCGCGGCGGCCCGATGAAGTACGCCGACATGGTGGGCCTGCCCAAGGTGCTGGCCGACATCCAGGAGTTCGCGAAGGAAGACCCGATCTTCTGGAAGCCGTCGCCGCTGCTGGTGCAGCTGGTCGAGCGCGGCGCCGACTTCGCGAGCCTCAATCAATCCGAGTAATCACACAGAGCCAGCCTCCAGGAGACATCCCCATGCGTGAAGCCGTCATCGTTTCCACCGCCCGCACCCCGCTCACCAAGGCGCACCGCGGCGAATTCAACATCACCCCCGGCCCCACGCTGGCGGCCTTCGCGGTCAAGGCCGCGGTCGAGCGCTCGGGCCTCGACCCGGCGCTGATCGAGGACGCCATCCTCGGCTGCGGCTATCCCGAGGGCACCACCGGCCGCAACATCGCGCGTCAGGCCATCGTGCGCGCGGGCCTGCCGATCTCGATCGCCGGCACCACCGTCAACCGCTTCTGCGCCTCGGGCCTGCAGGCGATCGCGATGGCCGCGGGCCGCATCGTGGTGGACGGCGCGCCGGCCATGATCGCGGGCGGCGTGGAAAGCATCTCGCAGATCCGCAGCCGCAGCGCCACCGACAGCGGCGACAACGGCATGGACCCGTGGATCGTCGAGCACAAGCCCGCGCTCTACATGGCCATGATCGAGACCGCCGACATCGTGGCCCAGCGCTACAACATCAGCCGCGAGGCGCAGGACCGCTTCTCGGCCGAGAGCCAGCGCCGTACCGAGGAGGCGCAGCTCGCCGGCCGCTACAAGGACGAGATCGTCGCCTGCACCACCACCATGGCAGTGACCGACAAGGAGACCAAGGAAGTCACCCACCGCGAGGTCACGGCCACCGAGGACAACTGCAACCGCCGCGGCACCACCTACGAGGCGCTGGCCAAGCTCAAGCCCGTGATGGGCGACGACAAGTTCATCACCGCGGGCAATGCCTCGCAGCTCTCCGATGGCGCATCGGCCTGCGTGCTGATGGAAGCCAAGGACGCAGCACGCGCCAACATCCAGCCGCTGGGCGCCTTCCGCGGCCTCGCGGTCGCGGGCTGCGAGCCCGACGAGATGGGCATCGGCCCGGTGTTCGCCGTGCCCAAGCTGCTCGCGCGCCACGGCCTCAAGGTCGAGGACATCGACCTGTGGGAACTCAACGAAGCCTTCGCCTCGCAATCGATCTACTGCCAGGACCGGCTGGGCATTCCCTCGGAACGCCTCAACGTCAACGGCGGCGCGATCTCGATCGGCCACCCCTTCGGCATGACCGGCGCGCGCCTCGCGGGCCATGTGCTCATCGAAGGCAAGCGCCGCGGCGCCAAGTACGCCGTGGTCACGATGTGCATCGCCGGCGGCATGGGCGCCGCGGGCCTGTTCGAAATCTACTGAGGAGCGCGCGATGGACCTGAACTTCACCCCCGAAGAAGAAGCCTTCCGCGGCGAGGTGCGTGCCTTCCTGGCCGACAAGCTGCCCGCGCGGCTGTCGGACAAGGTGCGCGGCGGCAAGATCCTCGAGAAGGCCGACATGGAGGAATGGCATGCCATCCTCGACGCGCGCGGCTGGCTCGCCAACCACTGGCCCGAGCAGTACGGCGGCCCGGGCTGGACGGCGGTGGAGAAGTTCATCTTCGAGAACGAGTGCGCCCTGGCCTTCGCGCCGCGCATCGTGCCCTTCGGCGTGAACATGCTCGGGCCGGTGCTCATCAAGTACGGCAACGAGGCGCAGAAGCGTCACTGGCTGCCGCGCATCCTCAACGGCGCCGACTGGTGGTGCCAGGGCTATTCGGAACCCGGCGCGGGCTCCGACCTCGCGGCCGTGAAGACCTCGGCCGTGCGCGGCATCGATGCCCAGGGCGACCACTACATCGTGAACGGCCAGAAGACCTGGACCACGCTGGGCCAGCACGCCAACATGATCTTCTGCCTGGTGCGCACCAACCGCGAGGCGAAGAAGCAGGAAGGCATCAGCTTCCTGCTGATCGACATGACATCGCCGGGCGTCGAAGTGCGCCCGATCATCACGCTCGACGGCGAGCACGAGGTCAACGAGGTGTTCTTCTCCGACGTGCGCGTGCCGGCCGAGAACCTCGTGGGCGAGGAGAACAAGGGCTGGACCTGCGCCAAGTACCTGCTGACCTACGAGCGCACCAACATCGCGGGCGTGGGCTTCTCGGTGGCCGCGCTCGAGCAGCTCAAGGGCATTGCCGCCACGCAGACGAAGAACGGCAAGCCGCTGTCGGACGACCCGGCCTTCGCGGCGCGCCTGGCGCGCGTGGAGATCGACCTCGAGAACATGAAGACCACCAACCTGCGCGTGATCGCGGCGGTGGCCGGCGGCGGCGTGCCGGGCGCCGAGAGCTCGATGCTCAAGATCCGCGGCACCGAGATCCGCCAGGAGATCTCGTCGCTGGCGCGCCGCGCGATGGGCGTCCACGGCCGCCCCTTCATCGCCGAGGCGCTGAAGGACGGCTTCACCGGCGAGACCTTCGGCCCGGCCTACGCCTCGGCCGCCGCCTCGCGCTACTTCAACAACCGCAAGCTGTCGATCTTCGGCGGCTCGAACGAGATCCAGAAGAACATCATCAGCAAGATGATCCTGGGCCTGTAAAGGAGAGATGCAATGAACTTCGAACACAGCGAAGACCGGCGCATGCTCGCCGACAGCCTGAACCGCTTCATCAGCGAGCAGTACGCCTTCGATGCGCGCGACCGCATCGCGAAGTCGGAACACGGCTTCAGCAAGGAGATCTTCCAGCAGTTCGCCGAACTCGGCGTGATCGGCGCGCTGTTCAGCGAGGCCGATGGCGGCTTCGGCGGCGGCGGCTTCGACATCGCCGTGGTCTTCGAGGCCCTGGGCCGCGGCCTCGTGGTCGAGCCGCTGCTGGGCGCGGTGATGGTCGGCGAGGCGCTCGGCGCGGCCGGCACGGATGCGCAGAAAGAAAAGCTGGTCGACATCATCAACGGCGTGACCGTCGCGGCCTTCGCGCACGACGAGGCCGACACGCATTACGAACGCACGCGTGTGCAGACGAAGGCCGAGCGCGGCGGCGACGGCTGGGTGCTGAACGGCGCCAAGGCCGTGGTGCCGCAAGGCGAACAGGCCGACCTGTTCCTGGTCTCGGCCCGCACCTCGGGCAAGGTGGACGACGAAGCCGGCATCTCGCTGTTCCTCGTGCCCGCGAAGACGGCAGGCCTCACCGTGCGCGGCTGCCCTTCGATCGACGGCGGCCGTGTCGCCGAACTCTCGTTCGACGGCCTGAAGCTGCCCGCCGATGCGCTGCTGGGCGCCGAGGGCCAGGGTGCCGCGACGCTCGAACGCGCCATCGGCCGTGGCGTGCTCGCGCTGTGCGCCGAGGCCGTGGGCGCGATGGAAGCGGCCAAGACCGCGACGCTCGACTACCTGCGCACGCGCAAGCAGTTCGGCACCCTGATCGGCAGCTTCCAGGCGCTGCAGCACCGCATGGCCGACCTGCTGCTCGAGATCGAGCAGGCGCGCTCGGCGGTCATCAATGCCGCGGCCGCCATCGACGGCAGCGACCGCCTCGCGCGCGAGCGCGCGCTGTCGGCCGCCAAGTTCAGCATCGGCCGCATCGGCGCGCTGGTGGCCGAGGAAAGCATCCAGATGCACGGCGGCATCGGCATGACCTGGGAACTGCCGCTGCCCCACTACGCCAAGCGCCTCGTGATGATCGACCACCAGCTCGGCGACGAGGACCATCACCTGCAGCGCTACATCTCGCTCGGTAAAGAGGTGGCGGCATGAGCGAGAACAAGACCGTGCTGATCTCGCAGGAAGGCGCCGTGCGCATCCTCACCAACAGCAACCCGGGCGCGCGCAACGCGATCACGCCCACGCTGTATGCCGAGCTCGCGGCCGCGCTGGCCGATGCGCAGGACGACCCCGAGGTCGGCGCCATCGTCTTCACCGGCGCCGGCGATTTCTTCTGCTCGGGCGGCGACCTCAACCTGCTGGCCAAGCGCCGCGAGCTGCCCGCCTCGGAACGCCGCGAGAAGCTCGAGGGCCTGCACAACCTGATCCGCGCGCTGCGCGACTGCGGCAAGCCCGTGATCGCGGCCGTCGAGGGCGGCGCCGCGGGCGCGGGCCTGTCGATGGCGCTGGCCTGCGACATGCTCGTGTCGGCACGCGATGCCTTCTACACCGTGGCCTACGTCAAGGTCGGTCTCACGCCCGATGGCGGCGCCACCGCCTTCCTGGCCGAGTTCGTCTCGCGCCAGCTGCTGACCGAGCTGTGCCTGACCGGCGACCGGCTGCCGGCCGAGCGCCTGCATGCGCTGGGCGCGGTCAACCGCCTGACCGACAAGGGCGCGGCACTGGCCGAGGCGATCGCGCTCGCGGCCAAGGTCGCGAACGGCCCGCAGCGCGCGAGCGCGCGCATCAAGTCGCTGTGCCGCCAGGCGCACCGCGCCACGCTCGAGGAACAACTGGAGGCCGAGGCCGTCTACATGGTCGAGTCGCAGGCCGATGCCGAGGCCGCCGAAGGCATCGGTGCCTTCCTCGGCAAGCGCAAGGCCGACTTCGCCGCGCTGCGGCGGCAGGACAAGTCCTGACGCCGCCCGCCACCGTCGCAGCCTCTCCCCCCGGCCTCGCGCGCACCCGCGCCGAGGTCTCACGTCTTTCCGGAGCCACCATGCCCTCGCTGAATTCCTCGCTGCCGCTCGCCGGCGTGCGCGTCCTCGACCTGTCCCGCATCCTCGCGGGCCCCTGGTGCGGCATGGTGCTGGCCGACATGGGCGCCGAGGTCATCAAGGTCGAGCACCCGGGCCGCGGCGACGACACACGCGACTGGGGCCTGCGCGTCGGCAAGACCGAGACCGCCTACTTCAACAGCGTCAACCGCAACAAGCGTTCGGTCACGCTCGACCTGCAGACGCCCGAGGGCCAGCAGCTCGCGCGCGATCTCGCGAAGCAGTGCGACGTGCTGATCCAGAACTTCAAGTTCGGCGGCATCGACAAGCTCGGCCTGGGCTACGAGCAGCTGAGCCAGGAACACCCCGGCCTCATCTACTGCTCGATCTCGGGCTACGACCGCACCGGCCCCGAGGCCGCGCGCCCCGGCTACGACCTCGTGGTGCAGGGCGAAGCCGGCCTGATGGCGCTCAACGGCGAGGCCAGCCAGCCGCCGCTGAAGTTCGGCGTGGCGGCCGTCGACCTGTTCACCGGCATGTACTCGGCGCAGGCCATCCTCGCCGCGCTCTACCAGCGCGAGAAGACCGGCAAGGGCCGGCACGTCGAGATGGCGCTGTTCGACTGCGGCCTGATGATCACCGCCTACTACGGCCTCGAGGCGCTGCTGCTGGGCGAGGACCCGCCGCGCTACGGCAACTCGCATCCCTCGATCGTGCCCTACGGCGTGTTCGACGCGGCCGACGGCCCGCTGGTCATCACCGTGGGCAACAACGCGCAGTTCGCGCGCTTCTGCACCGAGGTGATCGAGCGGCCCGACCTCGCGGCCGACGAGCGCTTCAAGACCAACATCCTGCGTTCGGCCAACCGCGCGGTGCTGCTGCCGCAACTGCATGCCGAACTCGCGAAGCGCCCGCGCGCCGCGCTGCTCGAAAAACTGAGCGCCGCCGGCATCCCCTGCGGCGAGGTGCTGGGCCTGCTCGAAGCGCTGCAATCGAAGCGCGCCACCGACGCCGGCCTGGTCACGCGCCAGCCGCATCCGGTCGCGGGCACGGTCGACGTGCTCGCGCCCCCTTACCGTTTCGATGGCGAGCGCCTGCCGGTGCGCAGCGCGCCGCCCACCCTGGGCGAAGGCACGCACGACGTGCTCCAGTCCTTGCTCGGCCTGTCGGATGAAAAGCTGGCAGCGCTGAAAAGCAGCGGCGTCGTCTGACGGCGCCACCTTGTTCCCCTGAAGCAGAAGTCATGGCCTCCCTCTCTCTCCGTCCCCTCCGCAGTCCTCTTCGCCGTGCACTCCTCGCGCTCGCCCTTCCCCTCGCCGCCGGTGCCGCCTTCGCGCAGGCCTGGCCGGCCAAGCCGATCACGCTGATCGTGCCCTTCCCGCCCGGCGGTCCCACCGACGTGGCCTCGCGCATCGTGGCGCAGAAGATGTCGGCCGCGCTGGGCCAGAACATCGTGATCGACAACCGCAGCGGCGCCTCGGGCACCGTGGGCGCGGCCGCCGCCGCGCGCGCGCCGGCCGACGGCTACACCTTCGTGATGCTGGCCACGCCCACGCTGCTGGCCTCGCACCTCTACGGCCCGACCGGCTACGACATCTTCAAGAACTTCACGCCCGTGGGCAGCGTCTACGACCTGCCGATCGTGCTGGTGGTCAATCCCAAGGCGCTGCCCGAGGTGACCGGCCTGCAGGGCCTGATCGCCAAGGCCAAGGCCGAGAACGGCAAGCTCAACTACACGACCGCGGGCGCCGGCAGCTTCGGCCACCTGACGACCGAGCAGCTCAAGAACATCGGCAAGTTCGAGATGCAGCACGTGCCCTACCGCGGCAGCGCACCGGCCGTGACCGACCTGATCGGCGGCCAGGTGCCCGCGATGTTCTCGGACCTGGTGGCCGTGATCCCACACATCCGCGCCGGCAAGCTGCGCGCCATCGCGGTCGGCTCGGGCCAGCGCGTGAGCCTCTTGCCCGACGTGAAGACGGTGGCCGAGCAGGGCTTCCCGGGCTTCGACGCCACCTCGTGGGGCGGCCTGCTGGCACCGGCCGGCACGCCCAAGGACGTGGTCGAGCGCATGAGCACCGAACTCAAAAAGGCGCTGGCCGACAAGGAAGTGCAGGAGAAGCTGCAGGGCGTGGGCTCGTTCGCGGCCTACCGCAGCGCCGACCAGACCGCCGAGCGCATGCGCCAGGACTTCGAGCGCTGGGGCAAGGTCATCCGCGACAACCACATCACGAACCAGTAAAACAGCCGGGCCGACACGGCGACGATTTCAAGGGAACAAGGAGACAGGCCATGACCGACAGGAACGACCGGCACGACAACGACTACGCGACGCCCGTGGGCGCGCCGTTCCGGCCCGCGCGCCCCGTGCGCAGCCTCGCCGACATCCACGCGCTCGAGCAGACGCCGCTGGCGCAGGCGCTCACGGTGCGCAGCACCTACGAGATCTTCCGCAACGCGGGCCATGCCTTCGGCGACAAGACGGCGCTGACCTTCCTGCGCACCGGCAACCCGGACGATGCGCCGATCCGCTGGTCGTATGCCGGGCTGCTCGCGCGCATCCATCAGACCGCGAACCTGCTGCACGACCTGGGCGTGGGCCCGAACGACGCGGTGGCGGTGCTGCTGCCGGGCTGCCTCGAATACCACCTCGCGCTCTGGGGCGGCGAGGCGGCCGGCATCGTGCAGCCGCTCAATCCGCTGCTCACCGACGAGAAGCTGGTCGCGCTGATGACCGCGGCCCGCGCCAAGGTGCTGATCGCCTACGGCTCGGACGCCGAGTCGGGCATGTGGTCGAAGGCGCTGCGCCTGCGCGGCCAGGTGCCCGGGCTCACCACCCTGCTGCGCGTGGCGCCGCACGACGAGGCGCCGGGCGCGGCGGGCGCGCTGCCCGAGGGCGTGGCCGACTTCGAGGCGCTGCGCACCGCGCAACCCGATGACCGCCTCGTGAGCGGCCGCGACATTGCTTCGAGCGACATCGCCGCCTACTTCCACACCGGCGGCACCACCGGCGCACCCAAGCTCGCGCGCCACAGCCATGGCGCGCAGGTGTTCACCGCCTGGGCCAGCGTGCAGGTCGCGGGCATGAACGAGCACGGCATCTCGATCAACGGCTATCCGCTGTTCCACGTCGCGGGCGTGCTGCCGGCCTCGCTGGCTTCGCTGTCGGCCGGCGTGGAGGTGGTGATTCCCACGCCCTCGCTGCTGCGCAACAAGCAGGTGCTGGCCAACTACTGGAAGCTGGTCGCCAAGTACCGCCCGACCTCGCTGTCGGCCGTGCCCACGGTGCTCGCGGCGCTGGCCAACGTGCCGCTGGACGGCGCCGACATCTCCTCGATCACCTACTGCCGCACCGGCGCGGCCGTGCTCTCGCCCGAACTCGCCGCGCGCTTCGAGCGCCTGTTCGGCCTGCACGTGCACGAGAGCCTGGGCATGACCGAGATGGCCGGCATCTCCACCATCACGCCGCCCGGCGTCGACGGTCCCGCAGGCTGCGTCGGTTTTCGCCTGCCCTACATGCAGATGCGCGTGGTGGCGCTCGACGAGCACGGCAACGCGAGCGACCGCGAAGTGCCGCGCGGCGAGACCGGCATGGTGCTGTTCAAGTCGCCCAACGTGTTCTCGGGTTTCGTCGATCCGGCCGACAACGCCAAGGCCTTCACGGCCGACGGCTGGCTCGCGACCGGCGACCTCGGCTGGATCGACAGCGAGGAGCGGCTCAACCTCACGGGCCGCTCGAAGGACCTGATCATCCGAAGCGGCCACAACATCGATCCCAAGGTGATCGAGGACGCACTGAGCGCCCATCCCGCGGTGCAGGTCTGCGCCGCGGTCGGCGCGCCCGATGCCTACGCGGGCGAGCTGCCCGTGGTGTTCGCGACGCTGGTGCCCGGCGGCGCCGCCACCGAGGACGAGCTGCTGGCCTTCACCGCCGCGCGCGTCGACGAGGCACCCGCCAAGCCCAAGTGGGTGGCGCTGGTCGATGCGCTGCCGATGACCAACGTCGGCAAGATCTACAAGCCCGAGCTGCGCGCCATGGCCGCGAGCCGCGTG
>NZ_JBZAYE010000025.1:0-28236 GCF_058244205.1 Variovorax sp. 20P10.2.4 | reverse complement strand
TTCGCGCTGCCGCAGCGCGACGACGGCTTCCTGGGGTTCAGGACCTGCGCGCTGTAGCCGGCGCGGCCTTCAGTTCATCCGCTGCAGCTGCACGTCGGTGACGGCCACGCTGCCCGAGGCCTTGGGGAAGCGAAGCGTGACCCGTTGGATGTGCGCGAGGTCCACGCCATGCAGCGCGAAGGCCTTCAGCGGAACCGCCACCATGTTCAGCAGCGGCCGCGTGGTGCCGGTGTCGGCATAGATCGCGTCATCGGGCGCGTCGACCAGCGGGATCGCGCCATCGGGCTTGCGCGCGATGCCATAGAGCGCATCGCTGAAGTCGCTGCCCTTGAGCGCCGCCTTGCGGCCCTGCGTGTCGGTCAGCGCGATCTCGACCTCCTGGCCGATCGGCGCCAGCACGGCGACGCGCACGCTCAGCGTGTCGAAGCCCTGGGCTGAAAGGTCGTCGGTGTCGATGGCCACCACTGGGCCGGCCGTTTCCCACTGCAGTTGGGCCTGATCGGTGATCGACCAGAGCAGCAGGGTCTTCCTGTCGTACGAGGAGGGGTTGTAGAGCTCGCCTTCCTTGAACAGGGCTTCGGCCGGAAGCTGGCTCACGGGGTCGGTGCAGGACGCCTTTCGATCGTTCGGCTGGGCGATGATAGCCAGGAAGCGGCATTGAACGGTCGTCTTGAAGCGCTCGTAGGTGGTCGACAGCCCGCTGGCGTTCTTCGCACTGGCATCCGCGTTGCGGAAGTCCTGCAGCAGCTTGCGCTGGGCGGCGGGCTGATGGACCGTCAGCACGACGCGTTCGTCGCAACTGCTTTCACCGGCCGGGCAGCCGGCCGATGGAATCGGGGCCTGGCCTTTCCAGTAGGGCGCGAACTGGAACTCGTCGCCGACGAAGTAACGCAGGAACGAGGCCATCAGGAACGCGCCGTTGCGGCGCTGGTCGTCGGGGCTCAGGCGCAGTGTGTCGATCTTTCCCGATTGGCAATAGAGCGGGGCGAACTTCTCGGCATCGTCGTCCTCGGACCAGTGGTCGTTGTAGAAGTTGTGGTTGGCGCCCCTGACGACCACCTGGTACTTGGGCGCGCTCTCGTCGCTCGCCGTGTTGCGGCTGTCGTCGAAGATCTGCGCGCCGGGCATGTTGTAGACATCGCCGTCGCAGGTGGGCAGCAGGGTGGCGAACGGTACATGGGTCACGCGCGACAGCTGCCTGGCATTGATCGGCGCCAGCGAGAACACGGCGCGGACGCGGTGCGGCGGCTCGGTGGCCGAAGGCAACACGACGCCCGATTGCAGCAGGGCTTCGGGCGAGGTCATCTGCGCGAGCCACTTCTCGCTGTCCGCGTTGATCGCGTACGAGAACGTGCTCACATCCCGGAACCTGGCGTTGACTTCTTCGAGCGCGGCCTGCTCGGCGGCGACCCGTTCCTTCGCCTGCGCCGCCTGCTGCTGCAACTGCTGCAGGGCCTGCGTCAGAGCGTCGATCTTTTCGGGCGAGGCGGGCGGCGACTGGATTCGCGCGGCCAGCAGCGCCGCCTGGGCCATGAACAGCTTCACGGTGATGTCGGTGGCGGCGGTGGTGGCTTCATCGACCCGCTTCTCGGCTTTCTCCTTCTCGGCCTTGGCCAGCGCAACGAGCTCGCGGCTGCGGCGTGCCGTCTCGACGTCCTGGTAGCTGATGCCGATGCGCTGCTTGTTCAGTTCCACCGCGTACGCGACCGCTTCCGCGCCGCGCGAATGGCCGACGATGCCCACGCGCTCGAGGTCCAGCTTGCCCTTGAGCTCGGGCATCGCGACACCGTTGAAGAGGCCCGTTGCATTGCCGGCGCGCAGCAGGTCGAGCGTGGTCATGAGCAACTGGCCGCGCGCGAACGCGCCGGCGTCCGAGGCGTTCCAGCTGCTGAGCCCGTTGATCTTTCCGGCGTCGATGGAGAAGGCGACATAGCCGTGCTCGGCCAGGTCCTTCTGCAGGTAGTCGTAGCCCTTGGCGTTGTTGAGATCGGAGGAGTCGTGCATGCCATGCAGGAACACCACCACCGGATGGCCGCCGCTGGCCGAGGGCTGGACCTTGGAACTGCCCGGCGTGCTGGCGGGCCCGGCCGGATAGCGCACCGTGCCCTGCAGCGGCACGGTGTAGATCACGTCCTTGTATTGCGCATCGGCGACTGCCGTGGTGCCGAAGCCGTAGACCACCTGCGCCGAGGACTGGTAGTCGCCCTTCTCGCCGAACGGCACCGTCGCCGTGAAGCGCGTGATCGCCGTCGGGTCCTGCGGATCGGGCGGGGTGGTCACGGGGATCGTCGGCGCGGGGTCGGCGGTCGTGGTGGGCGCGGTCGGCGGGGCCGTGAGCGACAGCGCGCTGCCGCCGCCGCCGTCGCCGCCTCCGCATCCGCTCGCGAGCGCGAGTGCAAGAACGATCGCGCAGGCTGCCGCCATGCGCATGGAACGCCTTCTTTTCATTTGCTTTCTCCCAAGATTTCTTAAGGATCGAGGCGATGGGCGGCGGGGCCGCAACTCGCCTCTGGCGATGTCGGCATCGCGATAGCCAATGAATCGAAGACGGGGTGTCGACGTTTGTGAGAGTCCTGCGTCTCGCGCTGCGGACCGTGGAGTGCAAGCAATTCACGTGCCCCTGCGTGGCACCTTCCTAGTGCAACCGTGTGGCGATGTAGTCTGTGCGCCTCAGCGCTCGCCGCCGTGTTCGGAGGCCAGCGGCGGCGCTACCTCCTCGAGCGGCTTGCGTTCGGCGTCGGCCGCATAGCGCAAGGCCAGCAGCCCGGCCACCACCACCAGCACCGCGGCGAAGCAGTAGCCCACCATCACCGCGCCGCGGCTGCCGGTCTCGATCAAGAGGCCGAACAGCACCGGCGCCGCGAAGCCGCCCGCGCCCATGCCGATGGCATAGAAGATCGCGATGGCCATCGCGCGCATCTCGAGCGGGAACACCTCACTGACCGTGAGATAGGCCGAACTCGCGGCGGCCGAGGCCAGGAAGAACACGGCCGACCAGCACAGTGCCTGGCTGCGCGCATCGAGCCAGCCCTGCATGAAGGCCCAGCCGGTGAAGGCCAGCCCCACGCCCGCGAGCACATAGGTCAGCGCGATCATGCGGCGCCGGCCCACGCTGTCGAACAGCGGGCCCAGCAGCAGCGGCCCCAGCACATTGCCGAGCGCGAACGGGAAGATGTAGAGCGCCACGCTGGCCTCGGGCACGGCGTAGAAGCGCGTCAGCACCAGCGCGTAGGTGAAGAAGATCGCGTTGTAGAAGAAGGCCTGCGCGATCATCAAGGCGAGCGCGACGACGCTGCGCTGCCGGTAGTGCTGGAGCAGCACGCGCGCCACCTGCCGCATCGGCGGGCTCTCGCGGCGCGCGGCCGTGTAGTCGACGTAGCTGCGCGGCGCGGGCAGCGGGCCGTGCTGCGCCGAGACCTCGGCCTCGATCTCGTCGACGATGCGTTTGGCCTCGTCGGCGCGGCCGTGCGCGATCAGCCAGCGCGGGCTCTCGGGCACATGGCGCCGCACCAGCAGGATCGCCACCGCGAGCACCGCGCCCAGGCCGAAGCCGGCGCGCCAGCCCCACACCGGGCCGATCACGCGCGCGTCGAGCAGCACCAGGCTCAGCCCGGCGCCGAGCGCGGCACCGATCCAGAAGCTGCCGTTGATCGCGAGGTTGACGCGACCGCGCACGCGCGCGGGAATCAACTCGTCGATGGCCGAGTTGATGGCCGCGTACTCGCCGCCGATGCCCAGCCCGGTGACGAAGCGGCACAGCGCGAAGAAGGCGAAGTCGGGAGAGAAGGCCGTGGCCAGCGTGCCCAGCGTGTAGACCACCAGCGTGACCAGGAACAGCTTCTTGCGCCCGAGCCGGTCGGTGAGCCGGCCGAACAGCAGTGCGCCGAGCACGGCGCCGGCCACGTAGATCGAGCCCGAGAGGCCGATCTCGCCGGCCGTGAGCCCGAGCGTGTCGGGCCGCTCGAGCACGGCGCCGATCGAGCCCACCAGCGTGACCTCGAGGCCGTCGAGCACCCAGGCCACGCCGAGGGCGATCACCACGCGCCAGTGCCAGCGCGACCAGGGCAGGCGGTCGAGGCGGGCGGGGATGTCGCTGCGCAGCACCGTCATGCGCACGATTATGGGAAGCGCGCCGTGCCCCGCGTTGTAGGACCGGCGCTGCAATGCGCCGGTCCGATGAACTGCTCGCTCAGGCCGCGACGGCGGCCGATGCCTGCCGGATGCCCATGGCTTCGAGCGTCTCGGCGATGGCGGCGACCGCGCCCGGAATGCCCGCGTCGCCGAAGTGCCCCATGCAGCCCACGCGGAAGGTCTCCACCTGCGTGAGCTTGCCGGGGTAGAGGATGTAGCCGCGCCGCTTGACCTCGTTGTAGAAGGTCTTGAAGTCGTAGCGCGGATCGTCGGGCGCATGGAAGGTGACGATGATCGGCGCCTGGATGGCCGGGTCGAGGAATGCGCGCAGGCCCAGCGCGGCCAGCCCGCTCACCAGCGCCTTGCAGTTGCGCGCATAGCGGCCGCCGCGCGCGGCCAGGCCGCCTTCCTCCACGTACTGCGCGATCGCGGTGTCGAGCGCGGCCACCACGTGGGTGGGCGGCGTGAAGCGCCACTGCGTGGTCTTCTCCATATAGACCCACTGGTCGTACAGGTCCAGGCTCAGCGAGGGGCTGTGGCCTTCGCATTGCTCGAGCGTGCTGCGCTTCACGATCACGAAGCCCATGCCCGGCACGCCCTCGAGGCACTTGCCCGAGGCCGCGACCACGGCGTCGAACGGGGTCTTGCGCGCGTCGATCTCGAGCGCGCCGAAGGAGCTCATGGCATCGACGATCAGGCCGCGCCCGTGTTTGGCCACCACCAGCGCGATCTCGTGCAGCGGGTTGAGCACGCCGGCGCCGGTCTCGCAGTGCACCACCGCGACATGGGTGATGCCGGGATCGGCCGCGAGCGCGCGGTCCACGTCGGCGGGCGAGATCTGCTTCTCCTCGGTGTAGTCGATGGTGGTCAGCTTGCGGCCCAGCACCTTGCAGATCTTCGCGAGGCGCTGGCAGTAGGCGCCGTTGCTCGGCACCAGCACGTGGCCGTCGCGCGGCACCACGGTGCCGATGGCGGCCTCGACCGAGAAGGTGCCGCTGCCCTGCAGCGGCACGCATTCGTGCGTGCCCGTGCCGTGCACGATCTCCAGCACCTGGCGGCGGATGCGCGCGGTGATCTGGTTGAAGTCGCCGTCCCATGATCCCCAGTCGCGCAGCATCGCCTGGCGCGTGCGCTCGGACGTGGTCAGGGGGCCGGGGGTGAGCAGGATCGGATGCGGGGCTTGACTCATGGTGTCTCCAGGCAGGGAAGGGGAATGAGGTAGGGCCGTTCAGCCGCGGCCCAGGTTGCGCCAGGCCTGCGTGCGCGCGAGCAGCACGCGCGTGAGCAGCGCATAGGCGATGCACACCAGCGTCGAGGTGACCACGATCAGGCTGGCCAGTGCGGCGGCCGGGCCGATGTCGCCGGCGTCGTCCATGTGCATGATCGCGACCGAGGCGAGGATGGTCTCGGGCGTGTAGAGGAAGATGGCGCACGACAGGCTGGCCATCGACACCACGAAGAAGTAGCGCCCGATGTCGAGGATGGCCGGCAGGCACACCGGCACCGTGACGCGCAGGAAGGTCTTGAAGAACGGCACCTTGAGCGAGGCCGAGACGGCCTCGAACTCGTTGTCGATCTGCTTGAGCGCGGTGACGGCCGTGAGGTGGCTCGAGGTGTAGTAGTGCACCACCATCGACACGATCAGGATCGCCATCGTCTGGTAGAGGAAGTTCAGCGGGTTGGCCGGGTGGTTGAAGAACATCACGTAGCCCAGGCCCAGCACCAGGCCCGGCACCGCCATCGACAGCACGGCCATCAGGTGCATGCCCTTTCGCATCAGGCCCAGGCCGCGCGTCTTCTCGATCAGGTAAGCGCCGACGAACACGATCAGCGAGCCGGCCACCGCGGTGGCCATGGCCACCAGCAGGCTGTTGCCGTAGGCCGCGGCCATGTCGCTCTCGACCAGCACGAAGTGGTAGTGCTTGAGCGTGAACGACTGGTCGTAGGGCCACAGCGCGATCAGCGAGGTGTAGACCGCCATGCCGATGGTGGCCAGCAGGAAGGCGCAGACCACGGTGCAGAACAGCGTGAGCAGCGTGTCGGCCACGCGCCGGCGCTTCGGGCTGTAGGGCACCGAGCGCGCCGTGAGCTGCGCCTTGAGCTTGCGCCGCACCACGTAGTCGATCACGAAGGAGACGATAGACGGCAGCAAGAGCAGCATGCCGACCACCGCGCCGATCGAGAAGTTGTGCTGCCCGACCACCTGCTTGAAGACGTCGACCGACAGCACGTTGAAGTTGCCGCCGATCACCTTGGGCGCGCCGAAGTCGCTGACCACGTAGGTGAAGACCACCGTGGCCGCGCTGATCAGGCCGTACTTGCACGAGGGCAGGGTGATGGTCATGAACTGCCGCAGAGGCCGCGTGCGCAGCGCGGTGGCGGCCTCGTAGAGCCGGCCGTCGGCCAGCGACAGCGCGGTGACCAGGATCATCAGCGCATGCGGGAAGGTGTTGTAGACCTCGGCCAGGATGATCCCGGGCGCGCCGTAGATCGAGGTGCCGCCCAGCAGGAACTTGAGCGCGCCCTGGTTGCCGAACCACTGCACGAAGGAGATCGCCGACAGCAGCGAGGGCGCGAGCAGCGGGATCAGCGCGATGAGGCGGAACACGGCCTTCAGCGGTGCCGGCATGCGGCTGCGCGTGAGCGCGTAGGCGAACACGAAGGCCGTGGGCACCGAGATCGCCACCACCGCGGCCGCGACCCAGACCGAGTTCCAGGCGGCGCGCAGCAGGCTCGGCGTCTGGAAGTAGGTGATGAAGTGGGCCAGGCCGACGAAGCGGCCGTCCTTGTCCTGCACCGCGTGCGCGAGGATGGTGAGCAGCGGCGCGACCAGGAACACGAACAGCATCGCCATCACGACGCACAGCACGGCGCGCGCGATGGTCTCGTCGCGGCTCCAGCGCAGGGCGGGCCGCGTGCTGATGGCCGGCTTGGCGGCGAGCGGGTGGGCCAGCGTGTTCATGGTTGCGGCGCGCGCGCGGCGGAGAAGGCGCGGATGCGGTTGGCGCGCAGCGCGATGTCGACCGTGTGGCCCTCGCGGATGCCGAGGTCGTGCAGCTGGTTGAGCGAGAAGTGCAGCCCGAGCGTCTGGCCGTGCAGCGCATCGGCCGTCACCTCGGCGATGCACAGGCCGCCGAGGAACTCGACCTTGGTGACCATGGCCTGCAGCCGGTTGGCCGTGTCCTCGCGCAGGTGCTCGACCGCGCGGTCCTCGGGCCGCAGGTAGAGGTTGACCGCCTCGCCGGGCTCGAAGGCGCCGTCGCAGGCATCGCACTGCAGCTCCATGTCGCCGACCTGGAAGCGGTGGTTGCCCAGCGCCACCGAGCGCAGCACGTTGACCTTGCCGACGAAGTCCGCCACGAAGGGCGTGGCCGGCTGCTCGTAGACCTCCATCGGCGTGCCGACCTGCTCGATCACGCCATGGTTCATCACCACGATGCGGTCGGCCATCGACAGCGCCTCTTCCTGGTCGTGCGTGACCATGATGGTGGTGATGCCGACCTGCTTCTGCAGCCGGCGGATTTCGCCGCGCAGGCGGATGCGCTCGAGCGCGTCGAGCGCCGACAGCGGCTCGTCGAGCAGCAGCAGCCCGGGCCGAGTGGCAAGCGCGCGCGCCAGGGCCACGCGCTGCTGCTGGCCGCCCGAGAGCTGGCTCGGGTACTTGGCGCCCGAGGTCGGCAGGCCGACCAGGGTCAGCAGTTCGTCGACGCGCGCCTTGACCTCGGCCCGCCGGGCCCGGCCGTTGACCAGCCCGTAGCCGATGTTCTCGGCGATCGTGAGATTCGGGAACAGGGCATAGGACTGGAACACGATGCCGTAGTCGCGCCGGTCGGGCGGCAGCCACGAGACGTCCTTGCCGTTCTGCAGGATCTGGCCCGAGGTCTGCGTCTCCAGCCCCGCGATGATGCGCAGCAGCGTGGTCTTGCCGCAGCCCGAGGGGCCGAGGAAGCACAGCATCTCGCCGGGGTTGACGCGCAGGTGCACGTCGCGCAGTGCGCTGAAGGTCTCGAAGTCCTTGCGGACCCCGATGACCTCGAGCGCCGCGGCGCCGCTCGCGGGCCGCCGGCCGGCCATGAACGGGGTGTCGGTCGTATCCATTGTTCGCGCTCGTCGTTGGCGGACGCGCGTCCGCGGGTTGAAGAAGGACAGGGAAGGACAGCGGCCGGATCGGACTCGTTCGCGGGACACCGCGGAACCGGCTCCGCCGGGCCGCCGGTGTCGCCCCCGGTAGGGGGTTGGCGAAGCGACACGAAGTGCGCGCAGCCTGGGGGCGAGCCTATTTAGCTTCGGCCTTGCCTTCGTAGCGCTTGCTCCACTCGGCCAGGATGCGTTCGCGGTTCTTGGCGGCCCAGTTCAGGTCGTTCTTCGCGAGCAGCTTCTCGTAGTTGTCGGGAATGCCCTCGAGCTTCGAGACCACGCCGGGGTAGGCCACCACGGCCCACCAGCGCGCGCTGATCTGGTTGGCCTCCTTGCTCGCCATCCAGTCGGCGAAGCGCTTGGCCTGCTCGAGCTTGGTGCTGGTCTTCATGAGGCTGGTGGCCTCGATGTCCCAGCCCAGGCCTTCCTTCGGGAAGATCAGGTCGACCGGCGCGCCCGACTTCTTGACCTGGTGGGCGCGGAACTCGAACGAGATGCCGATCGGGAACTCGCCCGCGCCGGCCTGCTTGCAGGGCTTGGAGCCCGAGTGCACGTACTGGGCGATGTTCTGGTGCAGCGCGTCCATGTACTTCCAGCCCTCGGCATCGCCCCACATCTGCAGCCACGAGGAGACGTCGAGGTAGCCGGTGCCGCTGGAGGCCGGGTGCGGCATCGAGATCGTGCCCTTGTAGACCGGCTTGGCCAGGTCCTTCCAGCTCTCGGGCTTGGGCAGGCCCAGCTTCTGGGCCTCGACCCGGTTGAAGCAGATGGTGGCGGCCCAGACGTCCATGCCGACCCAGGCCGGCGGGCGCGCGGCATCGGAGTAGGCCGGGTTCAGTTCCTTGAAGCCCTTGGGCTCGTAGGGCAGCAGCATGCCTTCCTGCTGCAGCAGCGCGAGGCTGCTGGCAGCCAGGCCGGCCACCACGTCGGCCTGCGGATTGGCTTTCTCGGCCAGCAGCTTGGCGGTGACGATGCCGGTGGAGTCGCGCACCCACTTCACCTCGATGTCGGGATTGGCCTTCTCGAAGGCGTCCTTGTAGAGCTTCATGGCATCGGTCTCGAGCGCGGTGTAGACCAGGAGCGAGGTCTTCTGCGCCCAGGCGGCGCCGCTGGCCGCGAGGCCGAGCGCCGCGGCGCACAGGACGGCCGCGAGACGGCGCGAGCTTGGTTTCATCGTCATCTGTTTCTCCTGAGAGGGCTTGCTGTCACGAAAGGGTGAGTGGCGGGCGTCCGGGGCCTGGTCGGCCGGATCCGGTGGAGGCAATGTAGATTGCAGACTGAAGACTGTCAATAAAAAATTGTTGACAGTTTTCAATCCGAGGCCGGAGAATGCGTTCCATGGTCACCAGCAATCCCTCCTCCGCCCTCGCGTTCCTCCAGTCCAGCTCGCTGCCGATGCTGATGCAGGAGGAGATCGAGCGATTGATCATGACGGGCGAGCTCCCGGTGGGCAGCCGCATCAACGAGAGCGAGCTCTCGCAGCGCTTCAACACCAGCCGCGGCCCGATCCGCGAGGCGCTGCGCGCGCTGGAGGAGGCGGGCCTGGTGCGCAACGAGAAGAACCGCGGCGTCTTCGTGCGCGAGATCGCGTTCGAGGAGGCCGACGAGATCTACGAGCTGCGCGAGGCGCTGGAGGAAATCATCGGCCGCCGCGTGGCGCTGGCGATCAAGCCCGATGCCGTCGAGCGGCTGCGCGCCATGCTCGACGCCATGCGCTCGGCGGCCCAGGCGCAGGACGTGGAGCAATACGCGCAACTCAACCTGCAGTTCCACGAGATCCTGCTCGACACCGCGGGCAGCAAGAAGCTGACCGAGACCTACAAGCGTCTCGTGAAGGAGCTGCACCTGTTCCGCATGCGCGCCCTCGACAGCGGCGGCGGCCTGCGGGTCTCGGCCGACGAGCACCGCGACATCGTCGAGGCCATCGCCAGCGGCGACCCCGACGTCGCGGGCCGCGCGCTGCGCCAGCATGTCGCGGGCAGCCGCGCCCGCATGCACAAAGCCTTCGGCCGCGCCGATGCCGAAGCCGCCACCACGAACAACCCACCCCAAAAGGAAGTCTGAAATGACACCGGAGACCCTCGAAGTCAATGCCAGGAGCTACCGCTGGATGGCGCGCCCGATCGTGGTCGTGTGCGTGGACGGCTGCGAGCCGGCCTATCTCGACGCGGCCATCGCCGCCGGCGTGGCGCCGTACATCGGCCGCATGCGCAAGGAGGGCGCCGACCTGCTGGCCGACTGCGTCGTGCCGTCCTTCACCAACCCGAACAACCTGTCGATCGTGACCGGCGCGCCGCCCGCGGTGCACGGCATCTGCGGCAACTACTTCTTCGACCGCGAGCTGGGCCAGGAAGTGATGATGAACGACCCCAAGTACCTGCGCGCCGGCACCGTGCTGGCCGCCTTCGCCGACGCGGGCGCCAAGCTGGCCGTGGTCACGGCCAAGGACAAGCTGCGCAAGCTGCTGGGCCACCGCATGAAGGGCATCTGCTTCTCCTCCGAGAAGTCGGACCAGGTGACGATGGAGGAGAACGGCATCGACGACGTGCTCGGCATGGTCGGCATGCCGGTGCCTTCGGTCTACAGCGCCGAGCTCTCCGAGTTCGTGTTCGCGGCCGGCGTGAAGCTCATGGAGTCGCGCCGCCCCGACCTCATGTACCTGTCGACCACCGACTACGTGCAGCACAAGGCCGCGCCCGGCAGCGAACAGGCCAATGCCTTCTACGCGATGATGGACCGCTACCTCGCGCAGCTCGATGCGCTCGGCGCCACCATCGTGCTGACCGCCGACCACGGCATGAACGACAAGCACGGCGCTGACGGTTCGCCCAACGTCATCTACCTGCAGGACGTGCTCGACGGCTGGTACGGCGCCGGCACCGCGCGCGTGATCCTGCCGATCACCGATCCCTACGTGGTGCACCACGGCGCGCTCGGTTCCTTCGCCACGGTCTACGCGCCCGACGAGGCCAGCGTGCCGGGCTGGATCGAGCGCATCCGGCAGGTGCCGGGCATGGAGTCGGTGCTGTCGCGCAAGGAAGCGGCGCAGCGCTTCGAGCTGCCGCCCGACCGCATTGGCGACATCGTGGTCGTGAGCGAGAAGAACACCGTGATCGGCACCGCGGCCAGCCGCCACGACCTGTCGGCGCTCGAGGTGCCGCTGCGCTCGCACGGCGGCGTGTCGGAGCAGCGCGTGCCGTTGATCTGCAACCGCCCGGTGACGGGCATCGCCGCCGGCCGCCGGCTGCGCAACTTCGATGCGCTCGACATCGCGCTGAACCACGCCCAGTAACCGACCGCCGGAGCACCCATGAGCCAAGCCACGCTGAAGCCAGGCACCATCCACCGCGAAGCCCTGCGCATCGCCGGCGAGCGCGTCTACCGCGACCGCACGATCGAGGTCACCTACCCCTACACCGGCGAGGTGATCGCCACCGTGCCCAAGGCCACGCTCGACGACGTGCGCAACGCGCTGCGCATCGCGCGCGACTACAAGCCCACGCTCACGCGCTACGAGCGCTACAAGATCCTGATGCGCGCGGGCGAGATCATCGCCTCGCGCCTCGACGAGATCTCGCGCACCATCACGCTCGAATCGGGCCTGGCGCGCAAGGACTCGCTCTACGAGGTGGGCCGCGCCTCCGACGTGCTGCTGTTCGCCGCCAACCAGGCGCTGGTCGACGACGGCCAGGTGTTCTCCTGCGACCTCACGCACCACGGCAAGAGCCGCAAGGTCTACACGCTGCGCGAGCCGCTGCAGGGCGCGATCACGGCCATCACGCCGTTCAACCATCCGCTCAACCAGGTGATCCACAAGGTGGCGCCGGCCATCGCCACCAACAACCGCATCGTGCTCAAGCCCAGCGAGAAGACGCCGCTGGCGGCCTTCCTGCTGGCCGACATCCTCTACGAGGCCGGCCTGCCGCCGCCGATGCTGTCGGTGCTCACCGGCGACCCGCGCGAGATCGCCGACGAGCTGCTGACCAACGCCGACGTCGACCTCGTCACCTTCACCGGCGGCGTGCCGATCGGCAAGTACATCGCGGCCAAGGCGGTCTACAAGCGCCAGATCCTCGAGCTCGGCGGCAACGACCCGATCATCGTGATGGACGATGCCGACGTCGAGGAAGCGGCCACGCTCGCGGCCAGCGGCTCGTACAAGAACTCGGGCCAGCGCTGCACCGCGATCAAGCGCATGCTGGTGCACGAATCGGTGGCCGACCAGTTCGTCGAGCTGCTGGTGGCCAAGACCCGCGCGCTCAAGTACGGCGACCCGATGGACCCCGACACCGACATGGGCACGGTGATCGACGAGGCGGCCGCGAAGCAGTTCGAGGGCGTGGTCAACGAGGCCATCGCGGCCGGCGCGAAGCTGCTGTACGGCAACGAGCGCCGCGGCGCGCTGTATTCGCCGACGGTGCTCGACCGCGTCGACCCCGGGATGACGGTGGCCAAGCACGAGACCTTCGGGCCCGTGTCGCCGGTGATCCGCTTCAAGACCATCGACGAGGCGATCCGCATCTCGAACGGCACGGCCTACGGCCTGTCGTCGTCGATCTGCACCAACCGGCTCGACCACATCACGCGCTTCATCCGCGAGCTCAACGTCGGCAGCGTCAACGTGCGCGAGGTGCCGGGCTACCGGCTCGAACTCACGCCCTTCGGCGGCATCAAGGACTCCGGCCTGGGCTACAAGGAAGGCGTGCTCGAGGCGATGAAGAGCTTCACCAACACCAAGACCTACTCGCTGCCCTGGTAACCATGAGCCTGAGCCTTCCCGACATCGTCGGCCTGTTCGAAACCAAGGGCCATGCCCAGTACGACGGCGAGCCCGTCACCCAGCTCGAGCATGCGCTGCAATCCGCGCACCTGGCCGAGCAGGAGGGGGCGGACAGCGCGCTGATCGCCGCCTCGCTGCTGCACGACCTGGGCCACCTGCTGCACGACTTCGGCGGCACGCCGACGCAGCAGGGGCTCGACGACCTGCACCAGTACCGCTGCCTGCCGTTCCTGCGCGCGCTGTTCGGCCCGGCCACGCTGGAACCGATCCGGCTGCACGTCGATGCCAAGCGCTTCCTGTGCGCGCGCGAGCCCGGCTACCTCGAGGCGCTGTCGCCCGATTCGCAGCGCAGCCTGCAGCTGCAGGGCGGCGTGTTCGACTCGGCGCAGGCCAGTGCCTTCGAGGCGCTGCCCTACGCGAAGGACGCGGTGCGGCTGCGGCGCTGGGACGACACGGCCAAGTGCGCCGACGCGAAGACGCCGGACCTCGCGCATTACGTGCGGCACCTGGAGGCCGCGTTGAAGCCCACTGCCATCGCCGCATGAGCGCCGCGCCACCGGTCGTGCTGGCGCGCCGGCCGGCCACGCAGGAAGACGTTCCCTTCCTGCTCGCGCTGCGGCAGCGCACGATGAACGGCCACGTGGTGGCTTCGGGCGCCGAGGTCAGCGATGCGCACCACATGGCGCGGCTGATGCACCGCTTCGAATGCGCCGAGCTGCTGCTGCACGAAGGCGAGCCGGTCGGCCTGCTCAAGGTGTCGCGCGATCCGCACGAATGGGTGCTGATCCAGATCCAGCTCGCGCCGCGCTACCAGGGCGGCGGCATCGGCACCGGGCTGCTGGCCGAGGTCGTCGCCGAGGCCGAGCGCGCCGGCGTGGACCTCACGCTCAGCGTGCTCAAGGCGAATCCGGCCCGCGCGCTCTATGCGCGCTTCGGCTTCCTCGTCGAGCGCGAGTCCGAGTTTTCCTACGAGATGCGGCGCAAGCCCTGACCACCTACGGAGCCGCCATGCGCCCCTTCTGGATCGAACAGGCCCTGTTCAACGACGGCGACCTCGCGCCCGCGCTGCAGGGCGAATGCGAGGCCGACCTCTGCATCGTCGGCGGCGGCTTCACCGGACTGTGGACCGCGATCCAGGCCAAGCAGCAGGCGCCCGCGCTCGACATCGTCATCCTCGAGAGCGACCTCTGCGGTGCCGGCGCGAGCGGGCGCAACGGCGGCTGCCTGCTCACCTGGTCGGCCAAGTTCCTGACCCTGCGCCGGCTGTTCGGCGAGGACGAGGCGGTGCGTCTGGTCAAGGCCTCGGAGGCGGCGGTGCAGCACATCGCCGACTTCTGCGTCGCCCACGGCATCGACGCCGAGCTGCGGCAGGACGGCACGCTCTACACCGCCACCTCGCCGGCCCAGGTCGGCACGCTTGATCCGATGATGCGCGCGCTCGAGGCGCGCGGCATCCATTCCTACCGCACCCTGCCGCCCGAGGAAGTGGCGCGGCGCTCGGGCTCGGCGCGCAACCTCGCGGGCGTGTATTCGCCGATCGCCGCCACCGTGCATCCGGGCAAGCTGGTGCGCGGACTGCGGCGCGTGGCGCTGGCGATGGGCATCCGCATCCACGAGCGCACGCCGATGCTCGATTTCTCCACCGGCCATCCGGTCGTGGTGCGCACGCCAGCCGGCAGCGTGCGCGCGAACAAGCTGGTGCTCGCGATGAATGCCTGGATGGCCAGCCGCTTCGCGCAGTTCGAGCGCACCATCGCCATCGTGTCGAGCGACATGGTGATCACCGAGCGCTGCCCCGAGCTGCTCGCGCGCAGCGGCCTGACCGACGGCGTGTCGGTGCTCGATTCGCGCACCTTCGTCTATTACTACCGCAGCACCGCCGATGGCCGCCTCATGCTGGGCAAGGGCGGCAATACCTTCGCCTGGGGCGGGCGCATGGCCAAGGTGTTCGACGAGCGTTCGCCCTACGAGGCCGAACTCACGCAGGCGCTGCGTTCCTTCTTCCCGGCCCTGAGCGAAACGCCGATCACCGCGAGCTGGAACGGCCCGTCCGACCGCTCGGTCACGGGCTTCCCGTTCTTCGGCCGGCTCGATGGCGCGCCGCACATCTACTACGGCTTCGGCTACTCGGGCAACGGCGTCGGGCCGACCTACATGGGCGGGCAGATCCTGTCGTCGCTGGTGCTCGACCAGGACAACGCCTGGACGCGCAGCCCGATCACAAAGGGGCCGCTCGGCTACTTCCCGCCCGAGCCGGTGCGCTACGTGGGATCGATCGTGGTGCGCAATGCGATCCGCCGCAAGGAACTCGCCGAGGACGAGAACCGGCAACCGTGGCTGGTGGACCGCATGCTCAGCAAGCTCGCCAACGCAGCGGGCAAGGCCGACAAGGCCTGACAACCACCCCCGAATCTCCGCGCACTTCGTGTCGCTCCGGATCCCCCCTCGAGGGGGCGCACTCGGCGGCCCGGCAAAGCCGGTTCCGCGAGTGCCCGCGAACGAGCAGCTTCGGCACGGTGGGGTGTACCGTGGTCGATCTCGTATCGAGGTTCAGGCCGTCTCGGCCAGCGCGTCGCCCAGCGCATTGATCATGCGATCGATCTCCGCCTTCTCCGAGATGAACGGCGGCGCGAGCTGGATGGTGTCGCCGCCGTAGCGCACGTAGAAGCCCTTCTTCCAGCAGTTCATCGCGATCTCGTAGGGACGGCGCGCCGGTTCGCCCGGCAGCGCGGCGATGGTGAGGCCGGCCGCGAGGCCGAAGTTGCGGATGTCGGTGACGTGCTTGCTGCCCTTGAGGCTGTGCACGGCGTTCTCGAAATGCGGCGCCAGCGCCTTCACGCGCGCGGGCATGTCTTCCTTCTGCAGCACGTCGAGCGCGGCGATGCCGGCGGCGCAGGCCACCGGATGGGCCGAGTAGGTGTAGCCGTGCGGGAACTCGAGCATGTAGTCGGGGCCGCCCGCGGCCATGAAGGTGTCGTAGATCTCCTTGCTGGCGATCACGGCGCCCAGCGGCTGCGCGCCGTTGGTGATCTGCTTGGCGGCATTCATGATGTCGGGCACCACGCCGAAGGCATCGGCGCCGGTGAGCGTGCCGCAGCGGCCGAAGCCGGTGATGACCTCGTCGAAGATCAGCAGGATGTTGTGCGCGGTGCAGATGTCGCGCAGGCGTTTCAGGTAGCCCTGCGGCGGGATCACCACGCCGGCCGAACCCGCGAAGGGCTCGACGATGACGGCCGCGATGTTCGAGGCGTCGTGCAGCGCGATCAGGTCGAGCAGGCGGTCGGCCAGTTCGGCGCCGTTCTCGGGCATGCCGCGCGTGAAGGCATTGGCCGCGAGCTGGGTGTGGGGCAGGTGGTCGGCCTCGACGCCCTGGCCGAACAGCTTGCGGTTGGCACCGATGCCGCCGACCGAGATGCCGCCGAAGTTGACGCCGTGGTAGCCCTTCTCGCGGCCGATCAGCCGGGTCTTGCTCGCCTGGCCCTTGGCGCGCCAGTAGGCGCGCGCCATCTTGAGCGAGGTGTCGGCGGCCTCGGAGCCCGAGCCGGTGAAGAAGACGTAGTCGAGGCCCGCGGGCGTCAGTTCCTTGAGCTTGTTGGCGAGCTCGAAGGACAGCGGATGGCCGAACTGGAAGGCCGGCGAATAGTCGAGCCTGGCGATCTGGCGGCTCACCGCCTCGGTGATCTCGGGGCGGCCGTGGCCCAGCCCCGAGCACCACAGGCCCGAGAGGCCGTCGAAGATCTTGCGGCCTTCGTGGTCGGTGAAGTAGGCGCCCTTGGCCTCGACGATCAGGCGCGGGTCGGCCTTGAACTGGCGGTTGGCGGTGTAGGGCATCCAGTGCGCCTCGAGCCAGGCGGCATCGGTGCGCGGGGCCGGGTTGGCGAGGTCGGGCGTGGCGAGGGTCATGGGTGCGTCCAGGTTGGGTGGGAAAGCTGACGCGTCGATTGTTGGCAAGCCGTTCAGTGTGGAGAATGGCGCAATATCAATGTTCACTTGACGATTCATGCAAGTAAAAGAAGGCGCTTCGACGGCTCGCAGCCGTGCCGTGCTGGGCCAGCTCAGCGACATGGACCTGCGCCTGCTCAAGGTGTTCAAGAGCGTGGTCGACTGCGGCGGCATGGCGGCGGCCGAGCTCGAGCTCAACATCGGCACCTCGACCGTGAGCCGCCATGTGAAGGACCTCGAGACCCGGCTCGGCCTGGTGCTGTGCCGGCGCGGGCGGGCCGGCTTCGCGCTCACGGCCGAGGGCCAGCGCGTCTACGACGAGACGCTGCGGCTGCTCGCTTCGGTCGATGCCTTCCGCGGCAGCATCGACGACATCCACAACCGCATGGGCGGCCAGCTCGAGGTGGCGCTGTTCGACAAGACCGCGACCAATCCGCAGGCGCGCATCGGCGAGGCGATCGCGCGTTTTGCCGAAGTGGCGCCCGAGGTCAGCCTGGCGGTGCACGTGGGTTCGATCAACGCGATCGAGCAGGGCGTGCTCGAGGGCAACTTCCAGATCGGCATCATCCCGGCGCACCGCAGCTCGAAGAGCCTGGTCTACGAGGAGCTGTTCGGCGAGACCATGCTGCTGTATTGCGGCCGCGGCCATCCGCTGTTCGAGGCCAGCCATGCGAAGCTCACCTGGCCCAAGCTGCGCGAGCACCATTTCGCGGGCCTGGGCTACCACTCGCCCAACATGGAGCTGAGCCACCGCGCGCAGCTCTCGCGCAAGGCCACGGGCTTCGACCAGGAGGCGATCGCCACGCTGATCCTGTCGGGGCGCTTCCTGGGTTTCCTGCCCGACCACTATGCGCAGGTGTTCGAGCAGCGCGGGCTGATGCGCCCGGTGCTGCCCGAGCGCTTCCATTACGAATGCCGCTTCGTGAGCCTGCTGCGTCGTTCGCCGAAGCCTTCGCGCGCGGTGCTGGCGTTCCAGGCCTGCCTCACGGCGGCGCACCGCGGCAAGTAGGAGGCGCGCTCACAAGGCGTGAAGAAACCGTAGCGAGCGCGCCGAGGTCGCGCCGAGGACCGGAGCCGTACCTTGTACGGTGAGGACCGCAGGTGCGAGATCGGGGCGCGCAGCAGGTTTATTCACGCCTTGTCAGCGCTGGGCGTTGGGCACAAGGAGATGCTTGGCGCCGATGTGCGCCTCCATCTCGTGCATGTGCTGCTCGGCGTCGACCATGTGCTCGCTCATCAGCCGTTGCACCGTCGCGGCGTCCTCCTTGCGGTAGGCCGCCAGCAGCTGCGTGTGGTAGTCGACGTTGGCCTCGCCGAAGTGGTGGTGGTCGAGCGCCTTCTTGTAGACCACGAGGTCGCGCAGCAGGTCGTTGAGGAAGCGGCACATGAAGGACAGCACCGGGTTGGGGCAGGCCTCGGCCAGGATGGTGTGGAAGGCCAGCTCGGCCTCGCGCTGGATGCGCTGCTCGTCCTCGGAGGTCGGTTCCTTCGTGCACAGGCGCACGTTCTCCTCGAGCCGCTCGAACATCTCGGGCGTGAGCCGGCCCACCACGCTGACCGCGAGCTCGGGCTCGAGCGCCTTGCGCAGCTGGTAGATGTGGTGGCCGTCGAGGTGGTGGAAGTGCAGGAAGTTGCGCAGCGGCTCGGACGCATGCTCGACCGACACCTGCTGCAGGTAGGCGCCGCCGCCGGGCCCGGTGCGGATCGAGATCAGGCCGCTGACTTCGAGCGCCTTGAGCGCCTCGCGCACCGTGCTCTTCGAATAGCCGAACAGCTCGATCAGTTCCTTCTCGTTCGGCAGCCGGTCGCCGGGCTGCTTGCGCTCGGCCACGATCCAGCGCTTCACGTCCTCGACGATGACGTCCGAGAGCTTTTGTCGCTTCGGGCGGTGTTGCCCCACTGTCATGCCCACGCTCGATATCCCTCGGGAGATGCGCGGAATGCGCAACAGCGCGCGATCTTACCCAGCGGTACTGGGGGCATCGGCGTGGTGCACGCGGGCGGGGTGAGGGGGCCGCGAAGTCGGTGGTTTTTGGGCACGGGGATTGCTAGCGGGTTTTTACCAGCATATTAATCCTATTTATCCGCTTAAATTCGCCGCGACCGCGGACGCCCATCCCTCTCCACCCTCACCACGACGGAGTTCCTTTTGCAACGCAGACACCTTCTCCAACTGGCCGCCCTGTCGGCCGCTCCCGCTTCCCTGCTGGCCGGCCGCTCGGCCTTCGCGCAATCGGCCGAGGCGATCCGCTTCGGCTGCCCGGTGCCGATGTCGGGCGCCTTCGCGGCCAACGGCAAGTTCGCCGACCTCGGCATGAAGCTGGCGATCGAGCAGTACGGCAGCGTGCTCAAGCGCCCGCTGGCCTACACGGTGCTCGACACCGAGGGCAAGCCCGCGACCGCGGTGCGCAAGGTGCAGGAAGCTTCGCAGCAGCAGGGCGCCAAGTTCTTCGCGGGCGGCATCCTGTCGTCGGAAGCGCTGGCCATGGGCAAGGAGGCCGAGAAGGCCGGCGGCCTGTTCATCACCACCGCGGGCGCCGACGAGATCACCGGCAAGGACTGCAACCCCGCCACCTTCCGCTGGTCGGTGCCCACCTTCGGCGCCATCGAGCAGACGGTGCGCCCGCTGGTCGCGCAGATGCCCAAGGCCAAGCGCTGGTACACGATCACGCCGCAGTACGTGTTCGGCGACGGCCTCCTGAGCGCGGCCAAGACCATCTTCCAGGAGAAGGGCATCGAGCACGTGGGCAACAGCTACCACTCGCTCAACGAGAAGGAGTTCAGCGGCTACCTCACCAACGCGATGGCGGCCAAGCCCGACGTGCTGCTGCTCTTGAACTTCGGCGCGCAGTCCTCGGCCGCGCTGCGCCAGGCGGTGAGCTTCGGCATGCACAAGAACATGACGATCCTGATGGCCTGGGCCTCGGGGCTCGAGCAGTTCGACGAGCTCGGTGCCGACCTCTGCGACGGCGTGTACTTCGGCGCGCAGTACTGGCACACGGTGGATGCGCCGCTCAACAAGGAGCTGGTGAAGCGCACCGCCGACAAGCTCAAGATCGTGCCCAACTACAGCCTCGCGGGCTCGTACGTCTGCACCAAGATCCTGATCGACGGCATCGTGAAGGCCGGCACGGTCGACCAGAAGGCCGTGATCGCCGCGCTCGAGGGCATGAAGTTCGACGGGCTCACGGGCGGCGAGGAGATCCGCAAGGCCGACCACCAGGTGGTGAAGGACTACTACCTGCTCAAGGGCAAGGCCAAGTCGAAGATGAAGGACGCGGCCGACTATGTCGACGTCGTGAGCGCCGGCAAGTCCTTCCTGCCGGTCGACAAGACCGGCTGCAAGCTGGCCTGAGTCACACCGGTTCCGCGATCTCGTCCGCGCCACCGCGGTGGCACGGCGGGGGCGCGGTCCGCCCGCACGCTCCATTCCCTACATCCATGTCCGTCTACCTGCTCCAGACCATCAACGGCATCGGCATCGGCATGCTGTATTTCCTGCTGGCCGTCGGCCTGTCGATCGTGTTCGGCCTGCTGCGCTTCGTGAACTTCGCGCACGGCGCCTTCTACCTGCTGGGCGCCTACCTGTGCTTCCAGGCGCTGCAGTGGGGCCTGAACTTCTGGGCCGCGCTGGTGCTGGTGCCGCTGGCCGTCGGCGCGCTCGGCTGGCTGGCCGAGAAGCTGCTGCTGCGCCGCGTCTACGCGAAGGCGCATGAATTCCACATCCTCGTCACCGTGGGCCTGGCGCTCGCGGTGCAGGAGATCGTGATCGTCTTCTGGGGCCCGCTGGGCAACAGCGTGCCCACGCCCGACCTGCTGCAGGGCGTGGTGATGTGGGGCAGCTTCATCTATCCGAAGTACCGGCTGTTCGTGATCGGCTTCACCGCCGTGCTCGCGGTGCTGCTGTGGTGGGTGCTCGAGGGCACGCGCCTGGGCAGCGCGGTGCGCGCGGGCAGCGAGTCGACCGAGATGGTCTCGCTGCTCGGCATCAACGTGTTCCGCGTCTTCAGCCTGGTGTTCGCGCTCGGCGCGGCCACGGCGGCGCTGGCCGGCGTGCTGGCCGCGCCGATCCGCGGCGCCGAGCCCTTCATGGGCGTGGAGGCGCTCGGCGTGGCCTTCGTGGTGGTGGTGATCGGCGGGCTCGGCAGCTTCGGCGGCGCGCTGGTCGGCGGCCTGCTGATCGGCATCGTGCAGAGCCTGATGAGCACCCTGTGGCCGCCCGGTGCGAGCCTGATGATCTACATCGCGATGGCGGCCGTGCTGCTGCTGCGCCCGCATGGCCTGCTCGGCCGCAGAGGATGAAGGCCATGCCCAGAAAAATCACTTTCCTGCTGGCACTGGCCGTCACGCTGGCGCTGCCGCTCTTCATGCGCTCGGGCTCGCTCGCGAGCGAGGTGCTGATCTACGCGCTCGCCGCGCTCGGCTGCAACCTGCTCTTGGGCTACACGGGCCTGTTGTCCTTCGGCCAGGGCATCTTCTTCGGCCTCGGCAGCTACACCATCGCGATCCTGCTCACGCGGCTCGCGCTGCCGATGCCGCTGGCGCTGCTCGCGGCCATCGGCATGGGCGCGCTCGGCGCGGCGCTGGTCGGCTGGGTCGCGATCCGCCAGCGCGGCACCTACTTCGTGATGCTCACGCTGGCCTTCGCGCAGATGTTCTATTTCGTGGCCTACACGGCCTCGGGCCTGACCGGCGGCGACAACGGCCTGCTCGACGTGCCGCGCCCGGCCTTCATGGACACGCCGTGGAAGTACTACGCCTTCGTGGCCGTGATGTTCCTGATCGCCTTCGGCCTGCTGCTGCGCGTGACCGACTCGGTGTTCGGCCGCACGCTGCTGGCGATCCGCGACAACGGCGACCGCGCCGCCGCGGTGGGCTACGACCTGCGGCGCTTCAAGCTGCTGGCCTTCGTGATCTCGGGCGCCGTCACCGGCCTCGCGGGCGGGCTGCACGCCATGATGACCGGCATCGCGCCGCTGTCGAACGCCGAGTACCACACGAGCGAGATGATCCTGGTCATCACCGTGATCGGTGGCACCGGCAACCTGTTCGCCTCGGTGCTGGGCTCGGCCTTCTACGTGCTGCTGGCCGACTGGCTCTCCACGCTGTGGCCGCGCTGGCTGCTGCTGCTGGGGCTGCTGCTGATCGGCGTGAGCATCGGCATGCAGCGCGGCCTCTGGGGGCTGGGCGAGAGCGCCTGGCGACGCATCTTCAGGAAGGGCGCGCAAGGCGCAGACGCCTCCGCCGCGCAGGGAGAAAAAGCATGAGCGACGTCCTCATCGAAGCCGTCGGCGTCACCAAGCACTACGGCAAGTTCGCCGCGCTCGGCGGCGTCGACCTGAAGATCCGCCGCAACACCGTGCACTCGGTGATCGGCCCGAACGGCGCGGGCAAGACCACGCTGTTCCACATGCTCACGGGCACCGGCACCACCACCGGCGGGCGCATCCTGTTCGACGGCCACGACGTGACGCGCGAGCCCGACCACCGCCGCGTGCAGCGCGGCATGGCGCGCTCGTTCCAGGTCACGAGCCTGTTCGGCAGCCTCGCGGTGCGCGAGAACCTGCGCGTGGCGGCGCAGGGCATCGCGCCGCGCCAGGCCATGAACTGCTGGCGCGCGCCGGTGGGCGAAATGGCCTGCAGGCAGATCGTGGACGAGGTGCTGCAGCGCGTGGGCCTCGAGCGCTTCGCCAGCGTGCCGGCGGCCGAGCTTTCGCATGGCCAGCAGCGGCGCCTCGAGGTCGGCATGGCGCTGGCCGCGCGGCCGAAGGCGATCTTTCTCGACGAGCCGACCTCGGGCATGGGCATCGACGACCTCGACGACATGAAGCAGCTGATCCGCGGCCTGCGCGAGGAGCACACCGTGGTGCTGATCGAACACAACATGAACATCGTGATGGACATCTCCGACACCGTGACCGTGATGCAGCTGGGCCGCGTGCTGGCCGAGGGCCTGCCGGGCGACATCCGCGCCGATGCGCGCGTGCGCAGCGCCTACCTCGGCAACATGATCACGGGAGGCAAGGCATGAGCACCACCCACATCCTCGAGGTCGAGGGCCTGCACGCGCACTACGGCAAGAGCCATGTGCTGCAGGGCGTGTCGCTGCGCGTGGGCGAGGCCGAGCTGGTGACGCTTTTGGGCCGCAACGGCGCGGGCAAGTCGACCACGCTCAAGAGCATCGCGGGCGCGGTCACGCCCACGGCGGGCCGCGTGCGCTTCCAGGGCGCCGACATCGCGGGCCAGCCCGCGCACCGCATCGCCGCGCGCGGCGTCTGCCTGGTGCCCGAGCACCGCGGCATCTTCAAGCTGCTGACGGTCGAGGAGAACCTGCTGCTCGGCCAGCGGCGCGAGTCGCCGTGGCAGCTCGAGGACATCTACCGCATCTTTCCGCGCCTGAAGGAGCGGCGCCGCAACGGCGGCGGCCAGCTCTCGGGCGGCGAGCAGCAGATGCTGGCGATCGGCCGCGCGCTGATGAACCATCCGCGCCTGCTGATCCTGGACGAGCCCGTCGAAGGCCTGGCGCCGGTGATCGTGGAGGAGATCGTCGCCCAGCTGAAAACCATCAAGGCCGCGGGTGTCGCCATCCTGCTGGTCGAGCAGAACCTCGAAGTGTGCGTGCAGCTCGCAGACCGCCACTACATCGTGGAGCAGGGCGTGATCGTGCATGAGGCCGGCAACGCCGCCTTCATGGCCGACCACGACGTGAAAGACCGCTACCTCGGCGTCGGCCTCGCCTGAAGCCTCCCGTCTCCCAGACCTCATTCGCAGAACCATGACGACAACCATCGAAACTTCTTCCGCACCCGATGTGCGCGCCCTCCGCATCGACGGCCAGCGCCTCTGGGATTCGCTGATGCAGCTGGCCCAGGTCGGCGCCACCGAGAAGGGCGGCGTGTGCCGCCTCGCCCTGACCGACCTCGACCGCCAGGGCCGCGACCTGTTCGTGCGCTGGGCGCGCGAGGCGGGCTGCGAGGTGCGGGTGGATGCCATCGGCAACATCTTTGCGCGCCGTGCCGGCCGCAACAACGCGCTGCCGCCCGTCACCACTGGCAGCCACATCGACACCCAGCCCACGGGCGGAAAGTTCGACGGCAACTACGGCGTGCTCGCGGGGCTGGAGGTGATCCGCGCGCTCAACGACGCGAAGCTGTTGACCGAAGCGCCGCTCGAAGTGGCCGTGTGGACCAATGAAGAAGGCTCGCGCTTCGTGCCGGTGATGATGGGCTCGGGTGTGTTCGTCGATGCCTTCACGCTGGAACACGCGCTCGCGCAGCGCGACACCGAGGGCGTGAGCGTGGCGCAGGCGCTCGATGCGATCGGCTATGCAGGCACGGTGCCCGCCTCGGCGGCCGCCTCGCCCGTGGGCGCGTACTTCGAAGCGCACATCGAGCAGGGCCCGGTGCTCGAGGCCAACGCGCGCGTGATCGGCGTGGTCGAAGGTGCCCTCGGCCAGCGCTGGTACGACGTGGTGGTGCAGGGCATGGAAGCGCATGCCGGCCCCACGCCGATGGAGTTGCGCAAGGACGCGCTGCTCGCCGCCGCCGAACTCGTGATCGAGGTCAACCGCATCGCGCTCGCGCACGCACCGCATGCGCGCGGCACCGTCGGCTGGATCGACAACTACCCGAACTCGCGCAACGTGATCCCGGGCCGGGTCAAGCTCAGCGTGGATCTGCGCGCGGCGGACGACACGGTGCTGTCGGCCATGGACGCGGCACTGAAGGACGCCGTGCTGCGCCTCGCTTCCGCCGGCAAGGTGGCGGCGACGGTGGAGCAGGTCGTGTACTTCGCGCCCCAGCCTTTCACGCCCGGGCTCGTGTCCGCGGTGCGCGACGCTGCCGAGGCGCAGGGCCTGACATGGATGAACGTGATCAGCGGCGCGGGCCACGATGCAGTGTACCTCGCCCGCGTGTGCCCCACGGCGATGATCTTCGTGCCGTGCCTCGACGGCATCAGCCACAACGAGATCGAGGACGCCGAACCCGAGCACCTCGAAGCCGGCTGCAATGTGCTGCTGCAGGCGATGGTGCAGAGCGCGGGAGTGGCGGCGTGAACGCGCTCTTCCGGCGCATCGGCCTGCGCGTCGTCGCGATGGGCATGGTCGCGGCATCGACGTCCGCCCTGGCGGCCGGGGAGCCGATCCTGGTCGGCCAATCCGCCGTGCTCACCGGCCCGTTCACGCCCAACAGCCTCGCGTTCATGGAGGGGCAGACGCTGTTCTTCGACCAGTTGAACAAGGCGGGCGGCATCGGTGGCCGGCCCGTCAGGATGATCACCTACGACGACGCCTACATCGGCGAGAAGGCCGCGGCCAACGCCGAGAAACTGCTCGGCACCGAACGCGTCGTCTGCCTTTTCGGCACCATGGGCACGGCCATCGGCGCGGCCATGGTTCAGGTGGCCGCGAAGTACGACAGCTTCATCTTCGGCGGATTGACCGGCGCGGCGGTGCTGCGCGGGCCGAAGGTGCCGATCTATCACGTGCGGGAGTCGTATGCCGACGAAGTCGCGCGCGTGATGAACCACCTGAGCACCATCGGCGTGACGCGCATCGCGATCGTCTCCAGCGACGACGCCTATGGCAAGGGCATCGAGAAAGACGCGCTGGCCGCGCTCGAGAAGAACAAGCTGCCGGCCTTGCTGTCGCTGCGCTTCGACCCGAAGGAAAAGGACCATCCCGCCATCGCGCAGCAGGTGATCGCGAGCGGGGCGCAGGCGGTGTACGTCATCGCGGCCGGCATGCCGGCGATCAACATCATCCGCTCGCTGGTGGCGGCGCCCGTTCATCCGCAGATCTACACGAACTCGGTGGCGAGCTCGTTCCTCCTCTACAAGGAGCTGGGCGACAGGAGCCGCGGCATCGTGCTGTCGCAAGTGGTGCCGCCGTTCTGGAAGACGCGCTTTCCCATCGTCGACGAGTACCAGCGCGCGCGCAAGGCCGCGGGCAGCGAAGGCGAGGGCTCCTACCTCGGGCTGGAGGGCTACATCACGGCCAAGGCCTTTGCCGAAGCGCTGCAGCGCGTGAAGGGGCCGATCACCACCGAATCGCTGCGACGCAGCATCGAGAACTCGCTGCCCATGAACCTAAACGGCTTCCAGCTCGCGTTCCGGCCCGACAACCGCAACGGCTCCAGCTTCGGCGACATCACGATGCTGGGAAGTGCCGGAAAGTTTGCCCAATGAAAGTACTGATCGCACGTCTCAACCACGAGACCAACACCTTCTCGCCCGTGCCCACGCCGCTCGCGGCCTTCGGGCCCGACGGCCCGACCTTCGGCGCGCAGGCCTACCGCGACAACAAGGGCATGCGCACCGCGATGTCGGCCTTCATCGACCTGGCCGAGGCGACCGGCGCCGAGCTGGTCACGCCGGTGTCGGCCTCGGCCAACCCGAGCGGGCCGGTCGATGCGCGTGCCTACGACGCGCTCACGCAACGCATCGTCGATGCGGCGCCGGGCTGCGACGCGATCCTGCTCGACCTGCATGGCGCGATGGTGGCCCACAACAGCGCGGACGGCGAGGGCGACCTGCTGGTGCGGCTGCGCGCGGCCGCGCCCGGCGTGCCGATCGGCGTGGCGCTCGACCTGCATGCCAACGTCACGCCCGCGATGGTGGAGAACGCCGACGTGATCGTCGGCTTCAAGACCTATCCGCACGTCGACATGTACGAGACCGGCGAACATGCGGGCCGGCTGCTGTTCGACCTGCTGGCGGGGCGCGGGCGGCCCGCGATGCGCTGGCATTCGCTGCCGCTGATGGCCCACACGCTGCGCAGCGCCTCCTACACCGGCGCGATGCAGCGCGCGATCGATGCCGCGCGCGCGGCCGAGGCCTCGGGCGAGTCGCTCGCGGTGTCGATCCTCGCGGGCTTCTCGCTGTCGGACATCGAGGCGCCGTGCATGAGCGTGATCGTGGTCGACGCGCAGTCGGGCGAGCGCGCGCAGGCCACGGCCGACCGCATCGCGGCGCAGATGTGGCGCGAGCGCGCGGCCTTCGTCTACGACAGCGAGCCGCTGGCCGACTCGATCGCGCGCGCGAAGCAGCTGGCCGACGGTGCCGAGCGTCCGGTGCTGCTGCTCGACCATGGCGACAACTGCATGTCGGGCGGCAGCTGCGACACCATGGACGTGCTGCAGGAGGCGCTGGCCCAGGGGCTCGAGGGCATCGGCGTCGGGCCGCTGTGCGATCCCGAGGCGGTGGCTCAGCTGATCGCGGCGGGCGAGGGCGCAAGTGCGACGGTGGCGCTGGGCAACAAGGTCTCGCTGGCCGGCATCGGCCGCGAGAGCGCGCCGGTGCGGTTGACGGGCATCGTGCGCACCATCTGCGATGGCGAGTACGTCATCACCGGCCCGACCTACACCGGCCAGCGCGCCAGCATGGGCCGCACCGTGCTGTTCGACATCGGTGCCGCGCGCATCGTGGTCACCGAGCGCACGCAGGAGCCGTGGGACATCGGCGTGTTCGCATGCGCGGGGCTCGATCCGCGCCGCGAGCGCTTCCTGCTGCTGAAGTCGCGCATGTACTGCCGGCCGGTGTTCGAGCCGCTCGCGGCCGCGCTGGTGGAGTGCGACAGCCGCGGCGTGACCAGTTCGGACTACGGGCTGTTCCCGTTCGGCAAGGTGCGGCGGCCGGTGTTTCCGCTGGACCCGATCTGAAGGCGTTCATGACCTCCCACGTCATGGACCCGAAGCGCCGCTGAAACGACCATTCCTTCACCCCGCAACGTCGCGGGCATCCACCGAAGGAATCGTCATCATGAACACCGCCGCCCACGACCCCGTTGCCATCGCCCAGGGCTATATCGCCGTCTGGAACGAGACCGATCCCGCGCGCCGCGCCGCGCTGCTCGAAGCCGGCTGGTCGGCCGACGCGCAGTACGTCGACCCGATCATGCAGGGCAGCGGCCATGCGCAGATCAGCGCACTGGTCGGCGCCGTGCACCAGCGCTACCCGGGCTTCCGCTTCAACCTGCTGGGCAAGGCCGACGCGCACGGCGACCACGTGCGCTTCTCTTGGACGCTCGGGCCGAGCGGCGCCGAGGACCTGATCCAGGGTACCGACTTCGTGCGGCTGGACGCGGGCAAGCTGCGCTCGGTGACCGGCTTTCTCGACAAGGTGCCGGTCGGCGCCTGAGTCAGTCCGTGGTGCCGGTGCCGCGGCCGCGCCAGAGCTTGCGGTAGACCGTGGCGCGGCTGATGCCCAGCGCGCGCGCCGCCTCGGCCACGTTGCCGCGGGCATCGGCC
>NZ_JBZAYE010000249.1:0-9956 GCF_058244205.1 Variovorax sp. 20P10.2.4 | reverse complement strand
GAGGGCGGCCCGCCCGATGCGGCGCGGCGCTTCGCGCAGCGGCTGGTGCAGGTCGGCGGCGATGCGCTCGCGCACCTGCGCTACGGCCTGCTGGCGCTCGGCGACCGGCACTACGCGCGCTTCTGCGGCTTCGGCCATGCGCTCGACCATGCGCTGGTGGCGGCGGGCGCGCAGTCGCTGTTTCCGATGATCGAGGTCGACAACGGCGACACGGCCGCGCTCGCGCGCTGGCGCCGGCAACTGGTCGCGCTGCATGGTGCCGATGCAGTGCCGGCCGAAGCGCTGGCCGATGAACCGCTAGCGCCCGCGTTCGAGCCCTGGACCTTGAGCGCGCGCCGGCTGCTGAATCCCGGCAGCCTCGGTGCGCCGCTCTACGAGATCGAACTCGCCGCGCCGCCCGAAGCGGCCGCCGCGTGGCGGCCCGGCGCACTGGCCGAACTGCAGCCGCGGCTCGCGGCCGACACGGTGGCGGCCCTGTTGCGCGCCACGTCGTGGACCGCGGACGCACCCGTCGTGTTCCAGGGCCGGCACTGCACGCTCGCCGAAGCCCTGTCCCGCAGCGCCGTGCCCGCGCCGCAGGCACTGGTGCAAGGCCTCGACGCGCAAGCGCTGGCCGATGCGTTGGTGCCGCTCGCCACGCGCCGCTATTCGATCGCGAGCCTGCCCTCGGAGGGCCATCTGCGGCTGCTCGTGCGGCAGGCGCGCCATGAGCAGGGCCTCGGCATTGCCTCGGGCTGGCTCACGGCGCATGCGCCGTTGATGGCGCAGCTGCCGCTGCGCCTGTTCGCCAATCCCGGCTTCGCGCCCATGGCCGACGACCGCCCCTGCATCTTCGTGGGCAACGGCTCGGGTTATGCCGGCCTGCGCGGCCATCTGCGCGAACGCATCGAGCGTGGCCATCGTCGCAACTGGCTGGTGTTCGGCGAGCGCCAACTGGCGCGCGACGCCTTCTTCATGGACGAGCTGCGCCACTGGCAGGCCGCGGGCCAGGTCGAGCGCGTCGACCTCGCGTTCTCGCGCGACCATGCGCCGCGCATCTACGTGCAGGACCGCCTGCGCGAGCATGCGGGCGACCTGCGCCGCTGGGTGGGCGAGGGCGCCGCGATCTTCGTCTGCGGCAGCTTGCACGGCATGGCCGCGGGCGTGGACGAGGCGCTCGAGGCCGCGCTGGGGCGTGCCACGCTCGATGACCTGATCGCCGAAGGGCGTTACCGGCGCGACGTGTACTGAGAAGGCGCGCGCGGAGGCGGCGCTTCAGCCGCCGTTCAGCTTGATCGGCAAGCTCGGGGCTTTGGCCATTCTTTCGCGCATGCCCGAGCTTTCCCGTCCTTCCGCCCCCGACCCGGCCCACCTGTCCATCGAGGGCCTGCGTGCGTTGCACGTCGGCCCCATCGCGCTGCAGGCCGCGCGCGGCGAATGCATCGCCATCCTCGGTCCCTCGGGCTCGGGCAAGAGCGTGTTCCTGCGGCTGGTGGCCGACCTCGACCCGGGCGAGGGCCGCGTGGTGCTCGACGGCACCGATCGCGCGGCGCTGTCGGGCCCCGAATGGCGCCGGCGCGTGATCTACCAGGCGGCGGAGCCGGCGTGGTGGGGCATGGGCGTGGCCGAGCACTTCCCGGCGGGGCTCGACAGCGGCGTGCTCGCGGGATGGATCGCGGAGCTGAGCCTGCCGCGCGACGTGCTGCAGGCCGACATCGCGCGGCTGTCGACCGGCGAGCGCCAGCGGCTGGCCCTGTTGCGCTCGCTCGCGCACCGCCCCGTGGTGCTGCTGCTCGACGAACCCACCGCCTCGCTCGACCCCGCCACCACGCTCGCGGTCGAAGCGCTGCTGGCGCGCGAGCAGGCCGCGGGGCTGACGCTGCTCTGGGTCACGCATTCCCATGAGCAGGCCGCGCGCGTCGCGGCACGTCATCTCGAACTGAACGCGGGCCGGCTGCAGCCGGCGGGGAGCGTCGCATGAGCCCCATCCATCTCGACGCCACCGATCTGGTGCTCGCCACGGTGCTCGTGCTGCTGAACGCGCTCGCCTCGCTGCTGCTGGGGCTGCAACTGCATCGGCAGGTGTTGTGGGCGGCCGCGCGCATGGTGGTGCAGTTACTGCTGGTGGGGCTGGTGCTGCGCTTCGTGTTCGCGGCGGCTTCACCGGGCGCCACCCTGGCCATCGTGCTGCTGATGATCCTGGCCGCGGCACGCGAGGTGGCGGTGCGACCCGCGCACCGGCTGCGCGGCGGCGGCAACTTCGGCATCGGCGCGGCGGCCGTGGGCGTGTCGAGCGTGGCGACGGTGGTGCTGGCGCTGATGACCGCGATCCGGCCGCAGCCCTGGTACGACCCGCGCTATGCGATCCCGCTGATGGGCATCGTGCTCGGCAGCGTGCTCAATTCGGCCAGCCTCGGGCTCGACAGCTTCTTCGAAGGCGTGACCGCGGGGCGTGCGCGCATCGAGGCCCGGCTGGCGCTGGGCGCGACCATTCACCAGGCGATGGCGGCGCTGATCCGCTCGTCGATCCGCAAGGGGATGATCCCGATCGTCAACCAGATGTCGGCGGCCGGCGTGATCACCTTGCCCGGCATCATGACCGGCCAGCTGCTCGCGGGCATGGACCCGGTCGAGGCCGCGAAGTACCAGATCCTGCTGCTGTTCCTGCTGACCGGCGCCGGTGGCGTGGCGGCCGCCGGCGCGGTCTACCTGGCGGCGCGCTCGCTGACCGACGACCGGCAGCGGCTGCGCGCCGACCGCCTGCGCTGAACCGATCATGCGGATGCAGCCATCTTTACCTGCTGTTTTCAATCCATCCGGCAGTTTTGCAACTGCGCTGCATCATGCTTTTGGAGAGCGCGCCGCACCGCGGCGGCCACCGTATAGCCCCATCGACCATGCCCATGCCTGCTGAAAAACACCGGGAAGCAACGCTCGACGACGCCGCCATCCAGCGGCGCCTCGAGGACGCGGACATCCGCGTCAACCCCGAGCGCCTGCAGATCCTCGGCCGGCTGATGTCGAACGCGGGCCAGGCCTGCACGGCCCAGGAGCTCTATCCGCGCGGGGTCGAGGAATCGAATGCCGCCGCGGTGTCGCGCGTGTACCGCACGCTGCACCTGCTCGAGAAGAAGCGGGTGATCGAGCGGCGGGTGCGGCAGGTGCGCGGGCGGCCCGTATTCACCTACCTCTACGGCGAGGAGCGCGCCTCGTCGCGCATCCGCTTCCAGTGCCGAAGCTGCGGTGCCAGCGTGGTCGCCGACGACATCCAGTTGCGCGAGCAGGTCGCGAAGGTCGGGGCCGACCAGGGACTGCCCGTGGCCTCGAAGGAAGACATCGTGGTGTGGATCGCGTGCAACCGCTGCAGCGCGGGCACGCCGGACTGAACTACTCGACGCGCGCGGCCGTCTCCGACCACCAGCCGCGCAGCACCCAGTAGAGCGGCGGCAGCATCAGCACGGCGCACAGCCAGGCATGGCGCGCGCCCTCCTCGAAGAAGGGCGCCACGGTCAGCGCCCAGGCCACGCCGTCGTCGCGCAGCTCGGGGATGCGCAGCAGGTCGGCCACGCTGTAGAGCAGCAACTGGATCGCGAGCAGGGCCAGCAGCAGCGCCGAGATGCGGAACGCCAGCAACAGCCGCGCGCGCAGGTGCAGCCACTTCCAAGCGGGCAGCAGCAGCCCGGTGGCCGCGACGCCCAGCAGCACGCCCAGCGCGGCATCCACCATGCCGGCGCGCGCGCCGATCGCGCGCACGAAGACCGCGATCTCGAGCGATTCGCGAAAGGCCGACAGCGCCACGAAGGCGATGACCAGGAAGGGCGCGGCCGGGCTGTCGAGCCAGGCCTCGTGGAACAGGTGGACCCGGCCGCGGATCTGCCGCACCGAGGCGCCCATGCTCGTGGCCATGAACAGGATGCCGATCGCCATCAGGGTGCTGAGGCCGGCGCTGACGTTGCGGTCGACGGAGGCATCCATCAGCAGCACCGACAGCGCCGCGGCCGGCGCGAGCCCCAGGCCCAGGCCCCAGCCGACGTACTTGAGCAGCGAGAAGCGCAGCGATTCGCGCAGGCAGACATGCAGCGAGCCCACGATCAGGATCAGCTCGGCCAGCTCGCGCAGGGTGATGGCGAAGGCGTCAAACATCGGTGAATCCGCGCGGCGTCGAGATGACAACGATTCTCATTGGTAAAGTATCGCACGGCCCTCCTCGAACGGCCCCGTGCGACACTGCCGTCGCGCCTTCGACAACAGAAACAGCGCTCAGCAGCACTCAGGGGTATCGCCGTGGCCGTGAACGATCAAGAAATCCTCAGCATCGTCGACCGGGCCGTCGACGAGTTCAACGGCGACCTCGACGACCTCGAAAGCGCGATCGGCATGCTGCTGCTCGGACGGCACTACGGCTGGCGCGTGGTGCTGCTGATCCACAGCCCGACCACCGTGCGCAAGTACCTGAAGATCCTCGGCCTCAAGAACCTGCGCGACGTGCTACCCGAGGTCGGCGTGCTCGCGCACCGTTCGAACGCCTGGCGCTTGCTCGACGGCACCAAGAACTTCTGGAAGGTCGTGCGCGGCCAGATCAGCGGCGTGCGCTCAGCGCGGGTCGAGAAGACCCCGAGCAAGCCCTCCTGAATCCCTCGATTCGTCTGGATCCGGAACGCGCCGGAGGGGCGGCCGCGCGCGTTTGCGTGGCATTTCCCCAACACGAAAGTAGTTCTCCTGAAGACTACTGACCCTTGGCTTTCAGCGCCGACGCCTTCCGTTTCTCTCCATTGAATCTGGCTCGGATGCCTTGCATCGCGCCGAATCAGTAGCACTTGACAGTACTACTACCTGCTTCTACATTTGCTCGAAATTGCGAATCGTTCGTATTTCCGTCTCTTTCGCGGCCGCGATCAGAAGGGGGAGGTGGCAGCGGCGATGCGCTCTTTCGCAGCCGGCGCGAATGCGCCTTCTCTTCCCTTCATCAGTTCCAAATGAACAAGTCACGCAGCCCGCGCCTTCCGGGCATGGCACCCGCGATCGCGCCCAGCGCCGTCGTCCGGGCGATTCACCTGCTCACCGCCGGCGCCACCCTGGCCCTCGGCGCATCCACCGCCTGGTCGCAGACCGCCGACGGCAGCAACTCGCTGCCGCCCATCACCGTCACGGGCACCGAGCAGGGCTATGCCGCCAAGCGCAGCACCACCGCCACCAAGACCGACACGCCGCTGCGCGACACGCCGCAGTCGATCAGCGTGGTGACCAGCGACGAGCTGCGCGACCGCGCGGTGCAGAGCATTGCCGAAGCCGCGCGCTACGTGCCGGGCGTGGGCTTCGCGCAGGGCGAGGGCAACCGCGAGACGCCGATCTTCCGCGGCATCAGCACCACCGGCGACTTCTTCATCGACGGCATCCGCGACGACGTCCAGTACTACCGCGACCTCTACAACATCGAGCGCGTGGAAGTGTTCAAGGGCCCGAACGCGATGATCTTCGGCCGCGGCGCCACCGGCGGGCTGATCAACCGCGTGAGCAAGCAGCCCGAGTGGACGCCGTCCTACGGCGCCTCGGTCACGCTCGGTTCGCACAGCAACCGCCGCCTGACGGCGGACATCAACCAGCCGATCAACGACCAGCTGTCGTTCCGCCTCAACGGCTTGTACGAGAACTCCAAGAGCTACCGCGACGGCGTCTGGCTCGAGCGCTCGGGCATCAACCCGACGCTGAGCTGGCGCCCGAGCGCGAAGACGCTGGTGACGCTGGGCTACGAGCACTTCAAGGACAAGCGTATCGCCGACCGCGGCATCACCTCGTTCCGCGGCGTGCCGGTGGTCACCGATCCCTCGACCTTCTTCGGCAACGCGGCCGGCAGCCCGACCTGGTCTTCGCTCGATGCCTTCAACGTGCTGGTCGAGCACGAGTTCGACAACGGCGTGGTGCTGCGCAACCGCACGCGCTGGTCCGAGCAGGACAAGTTCTACCGCAACGTGTTCCCCGGCGCGGTCAACGCGCTCGGCACCACGGTGGCGATCAGCGCCTACGACAACGCGACCACGCGCAAGAGCTTCTTCAACCAGACCGACATCAGCTTCACGCTGAACACCGGCGCGGTGAAGCACAAGTTCCTCGTGGGCGCGGAGATCGGCAAGCAGGACACCGACAACTTCCGCAACACCGGCTACTTCAACAACACGGCCACCAGCGTGAACGTGCCGCTGTGGCTGCCGACGACCTACGCGCCGGTGTTCTACCGCCAGTCCGCGACCGATGCCAACAACAGCGGCACCGCCAAGGTCGCGGCGCTCTACGTGCAGGACCAGATCGAGCTGGCGCCGCAGTTCCAGCTGATCGCGGGCCTGCGCTACGACCGCTTCCGCGTCGACTTCCAGAACAACCGCAACGGCGACCGCTTCAAGACCAACGACGACCTCGTGTCGCCGCGCCTGGGCGTGATCTACAAGCCGGTCGAGCCGCTGTCGCTGTACGCGAACTACAGCATCGCCTACCAGCCGCGCGCGGGCGACCAGCTGTCCTCGCTCACGCTGAGCTCGTCGGCGCTCAAGCCCGAGAAGTTCAAGAACTACGAGATCGGCGCCAAGTGGGACGTGCTGCCCGCGCTCGCGGCCACCGCCGCGCTCTACCGCCTCGACCGCTCCAACGTGGTGGTGCTCGACCCGACCGATCCGACCGGCGCGCGCACCATCCTCAGCGACGGCCAGCGCACCCAGGGCTTCGAGCTCGGCCTCAGCGGCAACATCACGCCGGCCTGGAGCGTCTCGGGCGGCTACTCCTACACCGACGCCAAGTTCAAGGCCGACACCTCGGCCACGATTCGCGCCGGCGCGCGCGTGGGCCAGGTGCCCAAGCACACCTTCGCGCTGTGGAACCGCTACGACTTCTCGCCGATGTGGGGCGCGGGTGCCGGCGTGATCCACCAGGCCAAGATGTTCGCGTCGAGCGAGCAGATCGTGACCAACGCGGCACCGTTCCCGAACGTGGTGCTGCCGGGCTACACGCGCGTCGACGCGGCCGTGTTCTTCACGCTCAACCGCAACGTGCAGATGCAGCTGAACGTCGAGAACCTGTTCAACCGCAAGTACTTCCTCAACGCGAACAGCAACACCAACATCACGCCGGGCGCGCCGCGCTCGTTCCGCGTGTCGCTGAACGCGAAGTTCTGATGCGCGCGGCCGGCGGGCTTCATCGCCCACCGGCCGTGTCCGCCCGCGAGCCGAAGGTTTCAGGAGCCCGATGATGAATCCACCCACGAGCCCGCCGTGGCAGCCCGACGCGATGACCCGCCTCGTCAACCGCAAGGCGGGCCTGCGCCATCCGGCGTTCGGACCGCACTCCGGCGTCACCGACCGCAACCAGCTGCAGCACGACCGCATCCTCGCGGCCATGGCCGAGTCCGAGGGCGGCAACCTGCATCCGCGCGACCTGCACCGCAGGCTCACGCAACGGGGCACGCCGATGAACATGTCGGCCATCTATTCGGCGCTCAAGCGGCTGGCGGCCGAGGGCGCGATCCAGCACCTGCTGGTGGAGCGCAACGGCCGCGCCGTCTCGACCTACAGCCTGCCCGACAGCGATGCCTGCGACGCCGCGGGCCGGCTGGTCTGCACCGGCTGCCGACGCTGGGTCGACCTCCGGGGCACGGGCCTGCTGTCGCGGCTCATCGCCGATGCCTGCAAGACCCACGTACCGGCGGCCTCGGTGGAGGCCGTCGAAGTGCAGGTGCTGTGCGAAGCCTGCCGCGAAGCGCGAGACGACTGAGCTTCGCGCCTTCTGTGCACCGCCTCACCAGCGGTGCGTGTAGCTCAGCTTCAGCACGGCACCGGGCGCCGGCAGGCGGCTCGTGTTGTTGTTGCTGCGAAGCAGCTGGCTGTAGAGCGGGAAGTACTTCCGGTTGAAGAGGTTCTCCACGCCGATCGCCAGGCTGTTCCTGTCGTCGATCTTCCAGCGGCTGATCAGGTCGACCGTGGTGTAGCCGCTGGTGTCGCGGCGCCCGAAGCTGCTCACGCCATCGAGACGGTAGTCCTTGCCCGAATACGAGGTCGCCTGCAGCCGGTGGCTCCACCGGCCGTCGGGCTTGTACTCGACGTAGGCCGTCAGCTTGAGCGGCGGGATGCGGTAGCCGGTCATGTCCTGGTAGCGCGCGGCACCCTGCGGCAGCTCGCGGCCCTTCATCCAGGTGAAGCTGCCGCCCAGGGCCCAGCGCTCGTCGTCGCTGAAGTAGTCGAGCGCGCCCTCGAGGCCATGGATGCGCTCCTTGGTGCGCAGCAGGTTCAGGCCGTTGTTGAAGCTCTGCACGGCGCCGAGGTCCGACTGCGACTGGAAGGCCGCGAGGTTCGCGACCACGTTGGAGAAGCGACCGCGCCATCCGAGCTCGAAGGTGTCGGTCTTGACCGGTTGCAGGTCGGAGCCCGCGATGTTGAAGGCCGGCGTGGCATTGCGCACCTGCAGGCCGATGTCCGGCAGCTCGAAGCCCTGGCTGTACGACAGGTAGAGGTCGTGCGCCTTGCTCGGATTGAAGACCAGGCCCGCGTTGTAGGTCCAGCCCTTGTAGTCGACCGCGCCGCCATTGACCGGGCGCGGGTTGGCCACGCGCGATTGCGACAGCGGCACGAAGCTGTCGAAGCGCGTGCGGGCGCGGTCGTAGCGCACGCCGCCTTCGACCGACCACCGGTCGTCGAAGCGGTGCTGCAGCTGGGCGAAGCCGCCGAGGCTGCGCGTGGTGATCGGCGGCATGAAGATGCGCGAGCCGGTCTTGAGGAAGCGCAGGCCGCCGCTCAGGTCGTACAGGCGCGGATCGAACACGTCCAGCGGCATGTCGCTGCGTTCCTGGTTGAAGTCGGCGCCCCAGGTCAGTTGCGTCTTCCTGTCCGCGCCCAGCGGCGTCTTGATGGTCAGCCGGCCGCCGTAGACCTCGGAGTTCTGCGTCACCTGGTCCAGGTTGGCGCCGCGCACCGACACGCCGCGCGCATCGAAGGGCGCGAAGCGGGTGAAGAAGTCGCGGTAGTAGAACTGCGCGGCCAGCGAGCTGCCGGCGATGTCGCGGTGCTGGTAGTCGATGCCCACCAGCGTGTTCTTCACGCGGTTCTGCTCGGCCAGCTGCAGCCCGCGCAGCGGCCGGGCCGCGGCGCTGCCCGCGGGCAGCTTCGCCACCGAGGGATCGGAGCCGTAGTCGGTGTCCTGCTTCGCGTCGTAGTGGCTCGCGGACAGCTGCAGCCGCTGGTTCGCATCGATGCGCCAGCCGATCTTGGCCGAGGCGCTGTAGATGTTCGAGTCGAACAGGTCGCCCTGGCTCGGCTCGGGCGCGATGCGGTTGCCTTTCGCGTCGTAGGAGGCGCCGACGCGGCGCGCGCCGAGGCTCAGCGTGTAGTCGATCTTCTCGCCCGCGCCCGAGAGGTAGTGCTGCACCTCGCCGCCGAAGCCCGCCGAACCGATGCGCGACAGCGGCGTCACGCCGGTCACCGTGGTCTCGGCGCGCGTCTGTCCGTCGGGCTGGCGCGTGCGGATGGAGACGATGCCGCCGGCCGCGCCGCTGCCGTAGATCGCGCTGCTGCCGCGCAGCACCTCGATCTGCTCGACATCGGCCGGGTTGACGTTGGCCAGGTTGCGCGAGGAGTCGCGGTTGGTGTTGAGCGGGATGCCGTCGACCAGCACCAGCATGTTGCGCCCGCGCAGGGTCTGGCCGTAGTCGGTGATGGTGTGGCTGGAGTCGGCCATGCCCGGCACGACCTTGCTCAGCAGGGTGGCCACGCTGTCGGAGCCCTGGCGCAGGCCCTCGAGCTCCTGGCGTTCGATCACCGTGACCTGGCGCGTGGGCGCCATCAGGGTGCTCTGCGTGCGGTCGGTCACCGTGATCGGTGCCAGCGCATCGCCCGGGATCGCGGGATCGGCGGCCGGTGCTGCGGCACCCGAAGGCGTGGGACGGCTGGCCGGTGCCGCCGCATCGGCCGCCTCCAGCGTGAAATTGCCGCCGCCCAGCG
>NZ_JBZAYE010000248.1:0-9964 GCF_058244205.1 Variovorax sp. 20P10.2.4 | reverse complement strand
CCTTGTGGTCGGCCGCGGCGCGCACCGCGGCCGGCACCTGCGCCGGGCCCGAGGGCTCGATCACCGTCATGTTCGGCAACGCGCGCATCAGCGCGATGTCATCGATCGCCTGGTGGCTCACGCCGAGGATGGTCGACAGGCCCGGCAGGAAGCCCACGATCTTGACGTCGGTGCGCGGATAGGCGACCTGCATCGCGATCTGGTCGAAGGGCCGGCGCGTGGCGAACACGCAGAAGGTATGGACCCAGGCCTGCAGCCCGCTGCGCGCGAGGCCGCCGGCCACGCCCACCATGTTGGCCTCGGCGATGCCGGGGTTCAGGAAGCGCTCGGGGAAGGTGTCGCGGAAGATGTCGGTCTCGGTCGACGAGGTGAGGTCGGCCGAGAGCGCGACGATGTTCTGGCGTTCGCGCGCCAATGCCAGCAGCGCCTCGCCGTAGTAGCGCGGCACCGAAGATGCACCCGTCGATTGCGCGGCCGACATCGCGGTGTGGGCACCGCCTTGCGTGAAGTCCTCGACCTCGAGCGTGCGCGCCGGCGCCTTGATGTTCGCGTTCATGCCATCTCTCCCAGTTCGCGCAGCGCCGCGTCGGCCACCTCGGCCGGCAGCTTCGCGTTGTGGCTGATCACGCCCTCGAGCAGGCTCACGCCCTTGCCCGGCACCGTGGTGGCGACGATCATGGTCGGCCGCGCGGTCTGCCCGCGCGCGGCCGCGAAGGCCGCGAGCAGCGCATCCAGGTCGTGGCCGTCGAGCTCGATCACCTGCCAGTTGAAGGCGCGAAACTTGTCGGCGATGGGCGAGAGGCGCAGCACGCTGTCGGTGTGGCCCTCGACCTGCATCCAGTTGAGGTCGAGCACCACGCAGAGGTTGTGCAGGCCCTCGGAGCCCGCGAGCATCGCGGCCTCCCAGACCTGGCCCTCCTCGAGCTCGCCGTCGCCAAGCACCACGTTCACGCGGTAGTCGATGCCGCGGATGCGCGAGGCCAGCGCCATGCCGGCGGCCACCGACATGCCCTGGCCCAGCGAGCCGAAGGTGCCTTCGACCACGGGGCCGAGCCGCTCGGAGACGTTGATCTCGAGCGCCGAACCGTCCTTCACGTAGTCGTCGAGCGAGGCCGAGGGGATCATGCCGCGCAGCGCGAGCGCCGCATGGAACAGCGCGGAGTTGTGCGCGGTCGAGAGGATGCAGCGGTCGCGCTCCTCCCAGCGTGCGTCGGCGGGGTCGATGCGCGCCTCGTGGAAGTAGAGGCTCGCGAAGATCTCGGCGGCGCCCAGGCCCTGCTGCACATAGCCCTGGCCATGGCGGCGCACGAGCTCGATGACCTGGCGGCGCAAGGTGTGCGCCACGCGCCGGAGTTCCGGCACGGGCAGCGCGAGGCGGTCGCGGCGTTGCCAGTCGGGAGGGAATGCCGTGGGGTGCAGGGCGCTGCCGGGGTCCGTCATGTCGGGCTTTTCTTTCTGCTGGAAGGGGGTGGCTGGTTGCGCAGCGCGAGCAGTTCCTCGGCGCGCGCGGGATTGGCATCGATTTCCTTCAGCACGCGCACGAAGTCGCGGCCGCCTTCGATCAGGTCGTCCTCGATGGCCTTGCGCACCATCGCGGTGTCGCGCTGCTGCAGCCCGCGCAGAACGTTCACGTGCTGGTGCTCGGCGTCGTAGGTCGGATGGCCGTGCGGGTAGAGGAAGTTCAGCATCGGTCCGACCTGCACCCAGATGCGGTCCAGCAGCTCCGTGAGCTGCGGCATGCCCGAGTGGCGGTAGATGCCGAAGTGGAAATCGAAGTTGTGCTGCAGGGCCGCGCGGTAGTCCTTGGTCTTCTCCGCACGCACCAGCAGGCGATGGCTTTCCGTCAACTGCTTGATCGTGGCGTTGTCGAGCAGCGGCACCGCACGCTCGGCCGCCAGCGGCTCGAGCGCGAAGCGGATGTCGCGCAGCTCGAGGTACTCGGCCAGCGTGAGCTGGCGCACGCGGATGAAGTAGCCCTCCTTCATCTCGAGCGCGCGGTCGCGCACGAGCTGGATCAGGGCCTCGCGCACCGGCGTCTCGCTGGTGCCCATGGTCTTGGCCAGATCGCGGATCTTCAGGCGCTGGCCCGGCTGGAAGGTGGCCGACATCAGCTGCTCGCGCAGATGCTCGTAGATCTGGCTCGCGAGGTTGGTGCGTTCGACCACGTTGATGACGGGGGTTGCCATGGCTTCTCTCTCCTTGAGTGCGGGTGCGTGAATCGCGCGGCTATTGTGGCGTCGGCGTTTCAGGGACTCGCACGGGAGCGGCTCAGCGGTGGCCGAAGCGTTGGGCGACGGCGGCGAAGGCCGCGTCGGTGGCCTGCAGGGCCCGATCGATGTCTTGCACGGTGTGTGCCAGCGACAGGAACATGTTGTGCTTCGGATGCAGGTAGACGCCGCGGCGCAGCGCCTCGACCGTGAACACGGCCCCCTTGTCGAAACCCGGGTCTTCGTCGAACAGGATCAGCGGCAGCGCCGCCGGGCCCGTCTGGCGCACCAGCACCCCATGGCTCGCGGACTGCGCGGCGATGCCGTCGCGGAAACGCTGGCCCATGGCCTGCACATGGCCCACCACGTCCTGCGCATCGGCCACTTCGATCGTCGCCAGGCCCGCGGCCATCGCCACGCCGCCCGACCAGAAAGAGCCCGTGGTGTAGATGCGCGTGGCCGCTTCGCGCAGCGCATCGACACCGGTCACGGCCGCGAGCGCATAGCCGTTGGCGATCGACTTGCTCCACGCGCTGAGGTCGGGGCGCACGCCCACGGTCTCCCAGCTGCCGCCTGCATGCACGCGGAAGCCCGCGCGCACCTCGTCGAGGATCAGCGCGGCACCGGCCTGGTCGCAGAGTTCGCGGGCACGGCGCGCGAACTCGGGCGTGGGCAGTTCCTGGTCGATGCCCAGGTCGTGCTTGAAGGCCGCGCAGACGATGGCCGCCAGATCGGAACCCGCCTGGGCCACAGCCGCCTCGAGGCTCGCGATGTCGTTGTAGGTGTAGTGGATCAGGTGCGCGCGGTCCTCGGGCGTGATGCCCTGGGGGATCGGCGTGCACCAGGGATCGGCGCCGTGATAGGCCTTGGTCGCGACCAGCACCTTGCGCTTGCCCGTCGCCGCGCGCGCCACCATCAGGCAGACGGTGGTGGCATCGGTGCCGTTCTTCTGGAACAGCACCCAGTCGGCATGGGCACTGCGCGCGACGAAGCGCTCGGCCAGTTCGACGAAGCGCGCCGTGGGGCCGTCGAGGCAGTCGCCCAGGGCCTGCTGCTTGCGCGCAGCTTCATCGACCTGGGGATGGTGATGGCCCAGCAGGTTCGGGCCCCAGCTGCACATGAAGTCGATGTACTCGTTGCCGTCGACGTCCCAGACGCGGCAGCCCTGGCCGCGCTCGAAGAACTGCGGATAGCCCGCAGGCAGCGAGGCCGCGTTCAGGTGCCCCGTCATGCCGCCGGGCACGACCTTGGCGGCGCGTTGCCGGAGCTGGAGATCGTGACGGTTCGACAAAGGGGAAGAGGCGGCGGAAGACACGGACGGCATGCGGGATCCTTGGCTGCTTTTTCGAAGTTTGACACATGATATATCATGTTTGATGTAGTGCAAACCCGATGGATCGCGTTCGCGGTGCCTCCGGCGCGAGGGGTTTCGCCCATGAAAAAGCCCTCGGTCCTTTGCAGGATCGAGGGCTTCTCGTCTTGGGCTGGCACGGGGCGGATCGACCGCATCGGCACGCGCTGCTTCTATGATGCGGGCGCCCTCCCCTTCCCGCCCGCGCCATGCAACGCTTCACCATTTCCCTCGACGACGAACTCGCGGCCCAGTTCGATGCCTTCATTGCCGCCAAGGGCTACGTCAACCGCTCCGAGGCCGTGCGCGACCTGATCCGCTCGCGCCTGGGCAGTGCCTCGCTCGACAAGCCCGCGGCGAAGCGCTCGAACTGGTGCGTGGCCAACGTCAGCTATGTCTACGACCACCACGAGCAGACCGTGACCACGCGGGTGCTCGACCTGCAGCACGACCACCACGACCTGGTGATCACCAGCCTGCACACCCACCTCGACCACGACCACTGCCTCGAGACCGTGGTGCTGCGCGGCCCCACCGCCGCGGTGCGGGCCTGCGCCGAGCAACTGGTGGCGCTGCGCGGGGTGCGCCATGGCAACGTGCACCTCGTGCCGCTCGACGCGGGCGAGTCCCATGCCCATGGCAACGCCAGGCCGCACCGCCACCTGAAGCCGCTGAACTGAGCGCCGCGCCGACCGCGTGCGCCGATTGGCGTATGGTTTCGCGCCCTGTCGTATGAATAATTCGAAGTTGTTCATACACGAGAAGAGGGATCCATGCGCATCCTCCCGCGGCGCTCCCCGTGCCTGTTCGCCACGGCGATGCTTGCCGGCGTTCCGGCCTGGGCCCAGCCCGTCCACCTGCCGCCCATTGAAGTGAGTGGTCCGCGCGATGCGGCCATCGGCACGGCCGACAGCGCGAGCGAAGGCGCGGTGGAGAAAGCCTCGTTCCAGGCCCGCCCCAAGCTGCGCCCCGGCGACATCGTCGAGGCCGTGCCCGGCGTGGTCGCCACCCAGCACTCGGGCGACGGCAAGGCCAACCAGTACTTCCTGCGCGGCTTCAACCTCGATCACGGCACCGACTTCGCGGTCACGGTCGACGGCATGCCCGTCAACATGCCCTCGCACGGCCACGGCCAGGGCTTCGCGGACCTCAACTTCCTGATCCCCGACCTGGTCTCGGGCGTGCGCTACCGCAAGGGGCCCTACTTCGCCGATGGCGGCGACTTCGCGCTCGCGGGCACGGCTTCGCTCGACTATGTGAGCGCGCTCGATGCGCCCTTTGCCGAAGTCACGCTGGGCGCGAACAATTTCCGCCGACTGCTCGCGGCGGGCTCGCGCACCGTGCAGGACCAGACCTGGCTCGGTGCGATCGAGCTCGAGGGCAACAACGGCCCCTGGGACACGCCCGAGCGCCTGCGCAAGGCCAATGCCGTGCTGCGCTACTCGCAGGGCTCGCCGGTGCGCGGCCTCAGCATCACGGCCATGGCCTACCAGAGCCGCTGGAACTCCACCGACCAGATCCCCGAGCGGCTGGTCGACAGCGGCGAGCTTTCGCGCTTCGGCTCGCTCAACACCACCGACGGCGGCAAGACGCGGCGCATCAGCTTGTCGGGCAAGTGGTTCGACAACAGCCCCGAGGGGCAGACGCAACTGAGCGGCTATGTCATCGACTACCGCTTCGATCTGTTCTCCGACTTCACCTATTTCCTCAACAACCCCGAGCAGGGCGACCAGTTCGAGCAGACCGATCGTCGTCGGGTCTTCGGATTGCAGGGCACGCACAGCCGTCCCAATCAGATTGGAGGACTCGATGGCGTCCTGAGCTTCGGAGGCAGTTGGCGCGGTGACCGCATCGGCGAGGTGGGCCTGTACAACACGGTGGCGCGCGAGCGGATCTCGACCGTGCGCAACGACAAGGTTCAGCAGGACCTGTTCTCCATGCACGCCCAGCAGCTCGTGAACTTCAGCGAGCGCTGGCGCGGCTACGTCGGGTTGCGCGGCGATCTGCTGCGCTACGACGTGCAAGGGCGCGAACCGCTCTACGGCCCCGTCAACAGCGGACGCGGCCACGATTCGCTCGTGAGCCCGAAGGCCGGCCTGGCCTTCACCGTAACGCCCGCCCACGAGCTCTACCTCAACGTGGGCACGGGCTTCCACAGCAACGACGTGCGCGGCGCGACGATCAACGTCGATCCGACGAACGGCCTGCCCGCGGACCGTGTGCCGGCGCTCGTGAAGGGGCGCGGTGCCGAGATCGGCTGGCGCTTCCAGCCCGATGAAGACTTCAGCCTCACCACGGCGCTGTGGCAACTGCGGCTCGATTCGGAGCTGGTCTATGTCGGCGACGCCGGCACCACCGAGCCCGGCCGCGCCAGCAGCCGCCGCGGCATCGAGGCCACGCTGCGCTGGAAGCTCGGTTCGCGCTGGCGTTTCGAGGCCGATGCGGCGATCTCGCGCGCGCGCTTCCGGGGCCTGGCGCCCGAGGGTGAAGGCAACTACATCGACAACGCGGTGGAGCGCGTGTTCGCCGCGGGCGTCATCTACACCGAGGGCCCGCTGACGGCCTCGCTTCGCCTGCGCTACATGGGACCGCGCGCGCTCGACACGCTGAACACGGTGCGCTCACGCGCCACCACGCTGCTGAACTTCGGCGCACGCTATGCAGTGAACAAGCAGCTCACCTTGGGCCTGGACGTGTTCAACCTCGCGGGCAAGAAGGGCAACGACATCGAGTACTTCTACGCCTCGTGCAGCGCGGGCGAAGTAGCGCGCGGTGCCTGCGGCGACGGCATCGACGGGCGACACATCCATCCGATGGAGCCGCGCAGCGCGAGGGTCAGCGCGCGCTGGACCTTCTAGCTACCGAAAACCCGGGATGGCCGCCCGCGCCGGCTGAGCAACAATCACCGCTTCCGCGGTTGATCACCTCAGGCGAATGCGCGCTCCCTCCCTTTCGGTCCGGCTCCTGCTGGTCGCCTCGGCGGCCCTGTTGCCGCTCGCGGTCGTCTGCGGCTTCGCGCTCAACGGCCTGCTGCAGGCCCAGCGCGCGCAGACCCAGACCTCCACCATGGGCGTGGCGCGCGCGCTCGCCACCTCGGTCGACAGCGAGCTGCGGCTCACGATCTCGGCGCTGCAGGCGCTGGCGCTGGCCGAGCCGCTGGGCGCCAACGAGGACAGCGGCCTGATCGACGCGCTGGTGCTCGCCAAGTCGCTGCGCGCCACCCATCCCGAATGGCGCGGCGTGCTGCTGATCGCGCCCTCGGGCAAGGTGGTCTTCAGCAGCGAGGGCTCGGTGGCCGGACCCGACGGCGAGGTGGTCGAGGCCGCCAGCCTGGCCGAGGTGATTCGCACGCGCCAGCCCGGCATCGGCGCGCTGACGCCGGGACCGCGCGGCAACCTGGCCTTCGCGGTGCGGGTGCCGGTGATACGCGACGACACGGTGCGCTACGTGCTCACCGCCATCGTGCGGCCCGAGGCGATCGGCGCCGTGCTGGCGCGCCAGCGCGTACCCGAAGGCTGGACGGTCTCCGTCTTCGATGCGGCGCTGACGCGCGTGGCGCGCTCGCGCGAGGACGAGCGCTTTCGCGGCCGCGCGCCCAGCGACAGCCTGCGCGCGCTGCTGCAGAAAATGAAGGACCGGCGCGAATACGTGGGCACCACGCGCAACGTCGACGGGACCGAGGTGCAGACGGCCGTGGCGCGCATCGACGTCACGCCCTGGATCGTCGCGCTCGGCGCCCCCACCGCGGTGGCCGACGACGCGCTGCGCCGCACCCTGGTCGCCTATGGCGGCGGCCTGCTGGTGTCGCTGCTGCTCGGCGCGCTCGTGGCCTGGTGGATGTCGCGCTCGATCACGCGGCCGATGGCGCGCCTGCGCCGCAGCGCCGACGCGCTCGGCCACGGCCTGCCGGTCTCGCCCCATGCCTCGGGCATCGCCGAGATCGACGCCGTGGCGCATGCGCTGGCCGATGCCGCCACGCAGCGCACCGAGCACGAGGCCGAACGCGACAGCCTGCTGAACGCCGAGCGCGAGGCGCGCACCGTGGCGCAAGCGGCGCAGACCCAGCTCGAGCGGCTGGTGAGCGCGAGCGCGGTGCTGTCGCGCTCGCTGGAGGAGGAGTCGACCCTGCAGGCCATCGCCGGCATCATCGTGCCGCACGTGGCCGACCTCTGCCGCATCGACCTGCTCGACGAGCACGACGTGCTCGAGCGCAAGCTCACCCACCATGCCGACCCCGCGCGCAGCGCCGAGATCGCGAAGTTCGTGGACAACAGCGCGGCCCCGACCACGGGCCCGGGCTCGTTCCCCTGGGCCATCGCCAGCGGCCAGACCTTCATCGGCAACCTCGACCGTCCCGGCGATTTCGAGCTGCTCGACCCGCAGCTGCGCGGCTTCGTTCAGATGCTGGGCATCACGGCCGGCTGCGTGGTGCCGCTGGTGGCGCGCGGCCGCACCATCGGCGCGATGGCGATCCTGCAGGACCGCTCGAAGCGGCGCTTCTCGCCGGCCGACGGTGCCCTGATCGGCGAGCTCGCGCAGCGCGCCGCGCTGGCCCTGGACAACGTGCGCCTGCTCGCGCGCGCCCGCAAGGCGCAGACCCAGGCCGAGGTGGCGAGCCAGGCCAAGGACGAGTTCCTCGCCATGCTGGGCCACGAGCTGCGCAACCCGCTGGCGCCGATCTCGCTCGCGCTCACGCTGATCGAGCGCAAGGACGAGAAGGCCTTTCCGCGCGAGCGCCAGATCATCGAGCGGCAGGTGCGCCACCTGTCGCGGCTGGTCGACGACCTGCTCGACATCTCGCGCATCGTGTCGGGAAAGATCGTGCTGCGGCCCGAACCGGTCGACCTGCGCGACGTGGCCGCCAAGGCGATCGAGCTCACGCAGCCCGCGCTGCAGCCGCGCGCGCGCATGCCGCGGCTGAGCCTGCCCGACCAGCCGGTGCCGGTGCTCGGCGATCCGCTGCGGCTGGTGCAGATCGTCTGCAACCTGCTCAACAACGCCGCCAAGTTCACCCAGCCCACCGACGGCATCGCACTGGACCTGCGCATGGTCGGCGGCCAGGCCGAACTGTCGGTCAGCGACGAGGGTATCGGCATCGCGCCCGAGCTGCTGCCGCACGTGTTCGAGCGCTTCGTGCAGGGCGCGCAGCAGCTGCAGCGCGCCGCAGGCGGCCTGGGCCTGGGCCTGGCCATCGCGCAGAGCCTCGCGAAGCTGCACGGCGGGTTGATCGAGGCGCAGAGCGCCGGCGCGGGACAGGGCAGCCGTTTCATCGTGCGCCTGCCGCTGGCCGGCGCCGCGGCCACCGAACCCGAGGCGCCCGCCGATGCGGCCGCCATCGGCGCGCCTACCCTGCGCCTGCTGCTGGTCGACGACAACCTCGATGCACTCGACGTGCTGGCCGAGTGGTTCGCGCTCGAAGGGCACGAGGTGCGCAAGGCCGGCAGCGCCGAGGAGGCGCTGCAGCTGCTCGAGGCCGGGCCCGTGGACGCGGGCATCTTCGACATCGGCCTGCCCGGCATGAGCGGACATGAACTCGCGCGGCGCGTGCGCGAGCGCGAATCGGGCATACGGCGGATGGCGCTGATCGCGCTGACCGGCTATGGCCAGGAATCGGACCGGCGCCAGGCGCTCGAGGCGGGCTTCGACGCCCACTTCTCGAAGCCGGCCGACCTCGGCAAGCTGCGCGAGGCGCTGCGCCAGCTCACGGACGACGCGCCGGCTACCGCCTGACGCCACGTCTTTGGCTCAATCGAGCTTCTGCTGCTGCGGCAGTGAGGTGATGAAGAAGCGGATCGGCACCTCGCGCCAGACCACGGTGCCGTCGTCGGGCGTGGGCTTGAACTGCCACTTCCACACCGTCTCGACCGCCGAGCGGTCCAGGCGCGGATAGCCGCTCGATTTCTGCACCTCGATCGCGGCCGGCTTGCCCGCCGGCGTGGTGCGCACACGCAGCATCACCATGCCCTGCTCGCCATTCGTGCGCGACTCGGCGGGATACGGCGCATTGGGGTTGGGCGGGTTGGGCTTCCATTCGCCGGGGTCGGCGGGTGGATTCGCGGCGCAGGCGGCCAGCAGGGCGAGGGTCGCGCCCGCGAGAAGGGTGCGAGCGAGAGAGGGACGCAGGTTCATGAAGCTGTTGTCGAAGTTGTGGTCGCTGGCGACGGGGCATTCTGCATCGCCGCCTGCCGGTGGCGGCTTCGCATCATCCCGGATACAGGCGCGCACTCAAGCTCGTACTCGCCTTCTGCAGCGCCGGCAGAAAGGCCTCGCGAAACTCCGCCAGCGTCATGCGCTCTGTTCGCACAGCAATGCTCATCGCCGCCACCACCTGCTGCGCGCGGTCGCGCACCGGCACGGCCATGGAGCGCACGCCGAGCTCGAGCTCGCCGTCGTTGCTGGCGTAGCC
>NZ_JBZAYE010000247.1:0-9968 GCF_058244205.1 Variovorax sp. 20P10.2.4 | reverse complement strand
AGCAGCGCATCGAGCGGCGCTGCCGCGGGCATCGGTGATGGATGGGCCGGTGCGGGCGGCGGCATCGAGGTCGGCAGCGACGCGGCCTGCGCGCCGAAGTCCGGTGTCGATGCGATGCGCGAGCTCACGGGCGCCGACGCGAGGCGAGAACTCGCGGGCTCGATCGCGGGCGGCCATGCGATGGTGGGCTCGGCGGCCGCGATCGATGGCGCCGCGCGGCTCGTGGCTGCTGCACTCGCAGGCGCGGCCTCGAGCACGTAGCTGCCGATGGTCACGCGATCGCCCTCGGCGATCGGCGACTCCTGGTCGTGCCGCAGCGTCTGTCCGTTCACGCTGATCGGCAGCACCGCGCTCATGTTGCGCAGCACCGCGCGGCCTTCGTCGTCGAAGCGCACCGTGGCCTGCAGGCGCGAGATCTGCCGCTGTTCGTCGGGCAGCACGAGGTGGTTGTCGGGGCTGCGGCCGATGGTGCCGCCCGGGGCCGCGAGCAGGGCCGACGGGCCCGCGGCCACCGGCCTGCCCGCATGTTCGATCACCGTCCAACGCATGGCATCTCCCAGTTCATGACACGGGCTCCTGGCGCGGGAGACCCGTCAGCGCTTCATCTTCTTGGCGGCTTCGAACGCGGGGCCCCACACGGGATGCTTGCGCTCGGCGATGCTGAGATCGAAGGAGGGGAAGGCGTCGAGGATCTTGAGGAACTGCGTGCGGCACTCGGGCAGCTGGTTGGCCACGCAGTAGCTGAAGGCCTCGAGCTTCATCGCGGCGAGCCGCGTGGTGGGCTCGGCTGCATCGAACACCGACACGCCGCCGCTCTTGAGCGTGGAGATGGCCTTCGCGTAGTCGCCGTCGTCATAGGCCTGCTGCGCGCGTTCGAGCGTGGTGCGCGCGACCTGCTGGCTCAGGCGTTCTGGTTGCGGCGGGCCCGGATCGACGGGGGCCTTCGGCGTGGTGTCGCAGCCTGCGATCAGAAAGAGCGGGATCAACAGAGCGCACAGCAATGACTTCAATCTTCTCTCCTGCCTTGCAAAGTTAAGCCTGGATACTGTGCCGCATCGATATGACGGCACGTCGGCCGACATCGGCCCTGCATGACGTCTCGATACTATAGGTGCGAACTTCGATGGAGAACCCATGCATCGACGAACCCTGTTGCGAAGTGCGATCGTGACGTCGCCATGGCTCGCCGGACTCGGCGGCTGTGCATCGACGGCCAAGTCCATGCCCACGCCCTATGCGGTGTCGATCAAGGTCGACGACGGCGTCAATCCCGATGGCCGCGGGCAGGCCGCGCCGATCCTCGTGAAGGTCTTCGAACTCAAGTCCTCGGGCAACTTCGAAACGGCTGACTACTTTGCACTGCAGGACCGCGATCGCGAGACGCTCGCGGCCGAACTCGTGAATGCCGACCAGGCCATTCTGCGCAGCGGCGAGGAGCGCACCTTCAAGCGCGAGGCCGGCCTCGATTCGCGCGCCATCGGCGTGATCGCGGGCTACCGCAAGCTCGAGAACGCACGCTGGCGCCTCGTGCTGCCGCTCAAGGAGCCCAAGCAGACGAACCTCTACAAGGTCTGGCAGTTCTCTCCGAGTGAACAAAAGGTTCGCATCGTCATCCGCAAGAGCGGTATCGAACTGTTGCCGACTACGTGATTTCGTAGCACTTGCACGCACGCCCTAGTACGAAAGTGCGCCGCACGTAGGCCGACACCTCGACGCTGCAAAAACGGTGCAAATCGTAAACATCGCCGTGTAGCATCGACACGCATTGCGCCCATGCAGGGAGGCCGTCGCGACGATGGACCGCCCGCACGACAGTGGCCGCACTCCAGGAGGTTTTCTTTGGTGACAGTTCGCAATCCGGGCGCCATCAGCAGAACGGGCGCCCATCCGCAGGCATTGGCGAATCGCGTGGTGTGGTCCGAGGGCATGTACCTGCGGCCGCAGCACTTCCAGCAACTGGAGCGCTATGTCGAGCAGTACGTGACGCGCCGCACCGCGGGGCTGCAGGGTGCGTACTGGGGCTGGCTGCACCTGGACATCGATCGCGATGCGCATGCGCTGGGCCGCGTCTCGCTGCTCGGCGGCGCGGGCGTGATGCCCGATGGCACGCCGTTCTCCTTCGGCGTCGAGGACGCACCCGTTCCCTACGACGTGCCCGGCGACCTGACCGACGAACTCGTGGTGCTCGCGCTGCCGCTGCGCCGGCCCGGCGGCGAGGAGGTCATCTTCGCGGAGGACACGACCTCGGCCGCGCGCTTCCACGTGGTCGAGCGCGAAGTCGCCGATGGCAACGCAGTTGCATTGGGGCCGGCGGTGCTGCAGCTCGCGGCGCCGCGGCTGCGGCTGGTGCGCGCTTCGTCGCTGACCGCGGAGTGGCAGGCGATCGGCGCGCTGCGCGTGATCGAGCGCCGCACCGACCACAAGCTGGTGATCGATGCGAACTACATCCCGCCGGTGCTCGATGTGTCGGCGCAGCCGATGCTGCGCAGCATGGTGGCCGAGCTGCACGGCCTGCTCACGCAGCGTTCCGAGGCGCTGGCCTCGCGGCTCTCGCAGCCGGGGCGCGGCGGCGTCAGCGAGGTGTCCGACTTCCTGCTGCTCGAGCTCGTGAACCGCTACCTCGCGCTCACCTGGCATGCGCAGCAGGCGGTGCAGGTGCACCCCGAGGAACTGTTCGTCGACTGGTTCAAGCTCGCCTGCCATCTCGCCACGCACACCTCGCCCACGCGGCGGCCCGTGGTGTGGCCGGTGTACGACCACGACAACCTCAACGAGAGCATCCGCCCGCTGATGGAGGAACTGCGCCGCTCGCTGTCGGCGGTGCTCGAGCAGAGCGCGATCGCGATCGAGCTCGAGGAACGCAGCCACGGCGTGCGCGTGGGCCGCATGCCCGACCCGGTGCTGGTGCGCAACGCGGGCTTCGTGCTCGCGGTGCATGCCGACCTGCCGGCCGATGCGATCCAGCAGCGCTTCCCCACGCAGGTGAAGATCGGCTCGGTCGAGCGCATCCGCGACCTCGTGCAGCTGCAGCTGCCGGGCGTGACCGTGCGGCCGCTGCCGGTGGCGCCGCGGCAGATTCCCTACAACGCGGGCTACCACTACTTCGAGCTCGACAAGAGTGGCGACATGTGGCGCCAGCTCGAGAAGTCGGGCGGCGTGGCCATGCACCTGGCCGGCGAGTTCCCCGGCCTGGCCATGGAGTTCTGGGCCATCCGTCCGTGAGCGATCGCATGAACGGCATCAACGACGTGGCCGTCGGGCCGGGCGGCTTCGTGCCGCCGAATCCGGGCGGCGGCAGCAACGCGGGCAACAACCCGCTGAACGCGCCGCGCGGCCTCGGCGAGCAGCCGCAGGCCTTCACCGCCTTCCACGACACGCGGCGCCCGCATGCGGGCGACACCGCGCTGGCCGGCAACAACCCGCTGGTGGCCGCGGCCAATCCGCTGCTCGACCTGATCCCGCAGATCCGCGCCACCGGCCACCACGATTCGCCCGCGCAGCTGCGCGAGCACCTGGTCGACGAGGTGCGCCGCTTCGAGACGCGCGCGCAGCACAGCGGCATCTCGCCCGAGGTCATCATCGGCGCGCGCTACTGCCTGTGCACCGCCGTCGACGAGGCGGCCGCGCTCACGCCATGGGGCGGCAGCATCTGGTCCTCGCAGAGCCTGCTGGTGATGTTCCACAACGAGACCTGGGGCGGCGAGAAGTTCTTCCAGCTGCTCTCGCGCCTGGTGCAGAACCCGCAGCAGCACCTGCACCTGATCGAGCTGATCTACTTCTGCCTCGCGATGGGCTTCGAGGGGCGCTTCCGCGTCATCGACAACGGCCGCTCGCAGCTCGAGACCCTCAAGCAGCGCCTGCTGCAGATCATCCGCCAGACGCGCGGCGAGATCGCGCAGCCGCTGTCGCCGCACTGGCAGGACACAAGCGCGCCGGTGCGCCGCACGCGCAACTGGCTGCCGGTGTGGGCCGTGGGCGCGGTGGCCGCGGTGCTGCTGATGATCGCCTTCGCGCTCCTGACCTTCAACCTCGGCGGCACCTCCGACGGCGCCTTCTCCGCGATCAACGCGGTGCGCCTGCCGCAGACGCAGCGCGCGGTGGCGCAGCCCGCGCCGCAGCCGCGGCTGCAGCGCTTCCTCGAGGCCGAGATCCGCGAGGGCCTGGTCAGCGTGCGCGACGAGGCCGACCGCAGCGTGGTGATCCTGCGCGGCGACGGCCTGTTCGCCTCGGGCGCCGACAAGGTGCTCGACCGCTACGTGCCGGTGCTCAACCGCGTGGCCGAGGCGCTCAACGCGGTCGATGGCAGCGTGCTGATCAACGGCTACTCCGACGACCAGCCGATCCGCAGCGTGCGCTTCCCGTCGAACTGGCACCTGTCGCAGGCGCGGGCCGACTCGGTGCGCAAGATGATCGGCGCGCGCATGACACGCCCCGACCGGCTGCGCGCCGAGGGCCGCGGCGATGCCGACCCGATCGTGCCGAACGACTCGCCGGCCAACCGCGCGCGCAACCGCCGCGTGGAAGTGACCTTGCTGGTCGCGCCGGTGGCACCGCAGGGAGGACGCTGAGATGCTGCGCGCGTTCTTCCGTTTCCTGGTCAGCCGCGACCTCTGGGTCTTCTTCGGCCTGGTCGCGCTGGCCTTCCTGATCTGGATCATCGGCCCGGTGATCGCGGTCGGCCGCTACCGGCCGCTCGAGAGCGAGTTCGTGCGCATCGTCGTGATCGCGCTGATGTTCGCGATCTGGCTGGTGCGCGTGGCCTACCGCAAGTGGCGTGAGCGCCGCCTCAACGCGCAGCTGCTGAACCAGCTGCGCACGCCCTCGAAGAAGGAGAAGGAGGCCAAGCCCGAGGAAGCGCCCGAGATCAAGGAGCTGCAGACCGGCTTCAACGATGCGACCTCGATCCTGCGCAACATGCGCTTCGGGCCGGGCGAGGAGGGCAAGGCCGCGGGCCGCTTCTCGATCTTCGACCGCCAGTACCTCTACCAGCTGCCCTGGTACATCTTCATCGGCGCGCCGGGCTCGGGCAAGACCACGGCGCTGGTCAACTCCGACCTCGACTTCCCGCTCGCCGACCAGCTCGGCAAGGCCGCGGTGCGCGGCATCGGCGGCACGCGCAATTGCGACTGGTGGTTCACCAACGACGCGGTGCTGATCGACACGGCGGGGCGCTACACCACGCACGAGAGCAACCGCGAGACCGACGAGGGCGAGTGGAAGGGCTTCCTCGAGCTGCTCAAGAAGTTCCGTCCGCGCCAGCCGATCAACGGCGCGATCCTCACCATCAGCATCGCCGACCTGCCGCTGGCCGACGACGCGCAGCGCGCGCGCCATGCGATGGCGCTGCGCAAGCGACTGCTCGAGCTGCGCAACGACCTGGGCATCAACTTCCCGGTCTACGTGATGGTGACCAAGGCCGACCTGCTGGCCGGCTTCAACGAGTACTTCGGCGGCCTGAGCCGCGCCGAGCGCGCGCAGGTCTGGGGCTTCACCTTCCCGATCGACGCGAGCGCCGCCAGCGCCAAGGCCGCCAAGGGCGACAAGCGCGCGGGCACCGCCACCACGCTCGAGGGCAGCGACCTGCGCGAGCGCTTCCAGCAGGAGTACCGGCTGCTGCACCAGCGGCTCGACGAGCGCCTGCCCGAGCTGCTGGCCGCCGAGCCCGACCCGATGCGCCGCGCGCAGGCCTACCTGCTGCCGCAGCAGTTCGCGAGCTTCGAGGACATCCTCGGCACCTTCCTGGCCGACGTCTTCAACCCGTCGAAGTTCGAGACCGCGCCGATGCTGCGCGGTGTCTACTTCACCAGCGGCACGCAGGAGGGCACGGCCTTCGACCGCGTGATGGGCGCGATCAAGCGCTACCTGCAGGTCAACGCGCCGCCGGCGCCGCCGCCGGGCCCGGGCAAGAGCTACTTCCTCAAGGAGCTGCTGCAGCAGGTGATCTTCCGCGACGCGGGCGTGGCCGGCACCAACCTGCGCTGGTACCGGCGCAAGCGCGCGGCCGACCTGGTGGGCTACAGCGTGATCGGCGTGCTGCTGGTGGCGCTGCTGGGCGCTTGCGTCAACAGCTGGCACAACAACAAGGCGTACGTGGCCGAGGTCGACGGCAACGCGAAGTCCTTCAACCGCGCCGCGGCGCGCGGCGAGCTGCCGACGGTGGTCGACTCGAGCGGCGACCTCGCGAGTTCGCTCTTGATCCTCGACCGGCTGCGCGACCTGCCGAAGTCGGAGAAGTTCGACATCGGCGACCCGCCCGTCAGCTACCGCTTCGGCCTCTACCAGGGCGAGAAGCTGCAGGCCGCGACCGATGGCGTCTACCAGCGCGCGCTCGAGAGCGTGCTGTTGCCGCAGGCGGCGCAGCGCGTGGAGCAGTCGCTGCGCGAGGCCTCGAAGAACAACCCCGAGTACAGCTACGAGGCGCTCAAGGCCTACCTGATGCTGTACGACGCCGAGCGCTACGACGCCGACTTCCTGCAGGCCTGGCTGCTGACCGACGTGGACCGCAAGGTCGGCGCCGCGCTCACGCGCGAGCAGCGCGCCAACCTCGAGTCGCACCTGAAGGCGCTGTTCGGCGGCCGCGTCGTGAGCTCGCCGTTCGCCAAGGACGAGCGCCTGATCACCGAGACGCGCGAGCGCCTCGCGGGCGTGCCGCTGGCGCAGCGCTCGTACGCGCGGCTGCGCCGCATCCTGCTGCAGACCAGCCAGCCCAATGCCTTCACCATCGCCGAGGCCGGCGGCGCCGAGTCGGCGCTGGTGGTGCGGCGCGCCAGCGGCAAGCCGCTGACCGACGGCATCCCCACGCTGTTCACCTACCGCGGCTACTGGGACATCTTCGACAAGCGCATGGCCGAGACCACGCTCGCGCTCGAGCAGGAGGACCGCTGGGTGCTGCAGATCCGCGCGCCCGGCATCACCGACATCACCTCGCGCGAGCTGCTGCTGCGCGAGGTGCGTCGGCTCTATCTCACCGACTACATCCGGGTCTGGGACGACTACCTGGCCGACATCCGGCTGGCCGACAGCCGCTCGCTGCTGCAGAGCATCCAGATGACGCGCGTGCTCTCGACCTCGGAGTCGCCGATGTCGCGCATCATCCGCGGCGCCGCGCGCGAGACCGACCTGCTGCGCAACCACGACGAGGCCGCGCGCAGCCTGCTCGACCAGGCGCAGAACCGCGTGCAGACCACGCGCGAGCGCATCGAGCAGCTGATCGGCCAGCCCGACGGCAGCCAGCGCCGCAACACCGTGCCCGACCGGCCCGAGTCGCTGGTGGACAACCACTTCGAGCCGCTGCGCCGCATGGTGACCGCGCCCAAGCAGGGCGGGCAGGCACCGATCGATGCCACCGCCGCGCTGATCAACGAGCTCTACAACTACCTCACGGCCACCGACACCGCGCTGCGCAGCGGCAACATCCCGCCGACCAGCGACGCCGTGACCAAGGTGCAGGCCGAGGCCGGCCGCATGCCGGTGCCGTTCCAGGGCATGCTCAACGACCTCTCGGCCACCGCCTCGTCGAAGGCGGCCGCGGTCACGCGCCAGAACATCGGCCAGAACGCGGCCGCCACCATCGGCAACTTCTGCAACCAGGCGATCGCGGGCCGCTATCCGTTCTCGCGCGGCTCCAGCCGCGACGTGGCCGCGGGCGACTTCGCCAACCTGTTCGCGCCGGGCGGGATGATGGACGACTTCTTCCAGAAAAACCTCATGACGCAGGTCGACACCTCGAGCAACCCGTGGACCTGGAAGCGCGGCGTCGATGGCAGCGCCTCGGGCCGCTCGTCCTACCTCGACGCGTTCCAGAAGGCGCAGGCGATCCGCGACGTGTTCTTCTCGGGCATGGCGGGCGGGCGCACGCCCTCGTTCTCGATCGACATCCGGCCCGAGGACATGGACGCCGGCCTCACGCAGATGACGCTGGACATCGACGGCCAGACGGTGCGCTACGCGCACGGGCCGCAGGCGCCCACCACCGTCAAGTGGCCCGGTCCGCGCAACAGCAACCAGGTGCGGCTGCAGGTCACGACCTCGAGCGGCACGCCGGCCGGCGGCATCGTCACCGAGGGGCCGTGGGCGCTGCACCGGCTGTTCGACAAGGCCTCGATCTCGCCGGGTGGCTCGAGCGAATCGTTCAATGCCAGCTTCGACCTGCAGGGCCGCAAGGTGGTGCTCAACGTGACCGCCAACAGCGTCTACAACCCGCTGCGGCTGTCGCAGATGAGCGGCTTCTCGTGCCCGGGGCGCTCGTGACGAACCCCGGCGCGGCGGCGCAGCCGGCCTGGGTGCCGGGCGACGAGCAGGTCGGCTGGTACGGCAAGCTGCCCGCGGCCGGCGACTTCCTGCACCGGCGCATGTCGCGCGAGCTGCAGGCCTGGTGGGACCGCTGGATGCAGAACGGCCTGGGTGCCTTCAAGCGCTGGCCCGATGCCATGACGCGCCACTACGCGGTGGCGCCGGTGTGGAACTTCGCGATCCCCGCCACGCAGGGCGTGAACGCGGTGCAATTCGGTTGCATCGCGCCGAGCTGTGACCGCGTGGGCCGCTACTACCCGGTGTGCGTGAGCCTGCAGGTGGATGCGCGCGCCTACCGGCCCGCGGTGCTCGAGGGCGCGGCCGCCTGGTACTGGCGCTGCGGCAACGCCATGCTGCAGGCGATCCGCCATGGCGTGGCGCCCGAGCAGTTCGACGCGCAGGTGCTGGCCGCGGGCCATGGCGGCTTCCAGCCGGCCAGCGGCGGCTCGGACGACATCCTTTCGATCCTCGGGCCTACGTCGGCGGGCGAGGGCGCCCAGCAGCGGCTGGGTTGGCCGGAGCTTCCACTGTGCTTCGACGCGTTCGGAAGCACGAGCTACTGGTGGACCAACCAGGCCGACGGCTCGCCGCTGCGGACCGCGGCGCATGGCGGCGGGCTCAACACGCCGCTGTTCTCGAAGCTTTTTTCCCAGGGGCACGTGCCATGGGCGTGAGAGTCCCGATGCATGAGGAGGAACAAGAATGACGACGGAAGGACGCACCGGCCCTCCGGTGGGCACCGACCCGCAGGAGCGGCCCCACCCGCTGGCCATCGGCCACCGGCTCGACGAGTTCGAGCTGCTCGAGGTGATCGGCGAAGGCGGCTTCGGCATCGTCTACCGGGCCTACGACCACTCGCTGCAGCGCGAGGTCGCGATCAAGGAATACATGCCCTCGATGCTCGCGCGGCGCATCGGCGACGACAGCGTGCACGTGCGTTCCGACCGGCTCACGGCCACCTTCCAGGCCGGGCTGCGCAGCTTCATCAACGAGGCGCGCACGCTCGCGCAGTTCAGCCATCCCGCGCTGGTGCGCGTGCATCGCTTCTGGGAATCGAACTCGACCGCCTACATGGCGATCCAGCTCTACAAGGGCCGCACCCTGCGCCGGCTGGCCGACGAGGAGCCCGGCACCATCTCCGAAGCCTGGCTGCTCGGCATGCTCGGGCCGCTGCTCGGCGCGCTCGAGACGCTGCACCGCAGCGGCTGCTTCCACCGCGACATCGCGCCCGACAACATCTTCATCCAGCAGGACGGCCTGCCGGTGCTGCTGGACTTCGGCGCCGCGCGCAAGTCGATCGCCGACCTGGTCGACGAGGTGGCGGTGATGGTGAAGTCGGGCTACTCGCCGATCGAGCAGTACGCCGACGACAACACGCTGCTGCAGGGCGCCTGGACCGATCTCTACGCGCTGGGCGCGGTGCTCTACCGCGCCGTCACCGGCCACCCGCCGCCTTCGGCCGTGGTGCGCAGCGTGCAGGATGCCTACGTGCCGCTCGCGAGCCTGAACCGGCCCGACCTGAGCCCGGCGTTCTGCGCCGCGGTCGACCACACGCTGGCCGTGCACAGCAAGGACCGCACGCAGACCGTGGCGGCCTTCGCGGCCGAACTCGGGCTCAGCAAGCTCGGCGACATCTACGTGGGCGGGCTCGCGGCGCCGGTGCACGCGGCGGGCAT